>NZ_JBSVXS010000027.1:0-62693 GCF_054070155.1 Pseudomonas sp. SDT291_1_S447 | reverse complement strand
CGCGGTCGAACAGGTGTTGTTTTGCCGTGAGCTGGCCGCCGTGCTGGCCAACCCGTTGCCGTTGAACCTGCGTCATGTGGATCTGCGCGCCGTGCTGGCCGAGGTCAGCGAACAGACCGGGCTGCGCTTCCGTGTTCCTGATCGGCCTTATGCCAGCGTGAAAGCGCCGTATTTCTATAGCCTCGCCGCCGGTTACCAGGCTATGGACAGTTTGGCCCGAGTGTTCAGCATTCCCGACTTCACCTGGCACCAGTTAGGCAACGGTGAAGTGTTCGCCGGCAGTTGGGCCGACAGTTTTTTCGGCGCACGTGCGCCGCTGCAAATTCCCACGGAGCTGTTCGACGGCTACCAGGGCAACCAAAGCGCGATGGTCGCGGCCCTTCCCGGGTTGCGACCAGGTGCAACGATCAACAACGGCGAGCGCATTACCACTGTTGCACTCGCCAACGACCAGATGGCCATCCGATGGACGACGCAATCCGCCGCGCTGTAGAGCGCCAATTCCCCGAACTCACCGGTGGTTACCACCTGCCGCGTTTTGCCCGGGTGATCGCCGTGGCCGACGCGCCGGCGGACGCCGGACTGTGCGACGACTTCCGCCCGCGCTACGCCGTGGACATCGTCGTACTCGGCCCGGATGACGAACCAGATCCAGCCATGCCGGCGCTCACCGGCGTCCCTCTGCCGCTGCCCACCGGTGGCGAGGAAATGGGCATTTACGCCTTTCCGGAGGAGGGCACGCGGGTCGTGGTGTGCTTCGCCTACGGCCTACCGAACAAGCCCTACATCCAATCGATCTTGCCGCACGGGTTGAGCATGCCCAAGGTGCCGAAGGGGGATCAGGTGTGGCAGCACAGCGAGGCCGCCCAGCAGCGCGTCGACGCCGACGGCAACTGGCTACGCCAGACCGATGGCAAGATTCGGGATCAGGCGATCGAACGTGAAGTTGAAGCCCTGGACAACCGCGAGCAGTTCCAAAGCCACACCCGCGCGGTGGACGACCATTCGATTGAGACGGTGGGTGGTGTGAAAAAGATCGAGGCGCTGGGCGCGCTCAAGCTGATGTCGGGAGGATCCGCGAGCCTGGCGGCGGTTGACGATCTGCACCACGCTACCGGCCGGGACTTGAACCTTGTCGTTGGGCAGAAGCACAACGCCACGGTGGGCGGCGATATGCAGGAGCGGATAGAAGGTTTGCGCCAAAGCGTGGTGAAAGTTAGTCAGCGAATGCAGGCTCCGAAAAACTGGATCGGGTCTGCTGACGTGAATCTGTTCAAGATCGTTTGTGACACCCTCACGCTGTTGCAGGAGATGAACATCCAATTAGCAACGCATACCCATTTGCCAGGGCCAACACCGAGTCCGAGTGACGCTTCGGGATTTACAACCATAGCCAAAAAAGCAGTAGCGTTAAATATAAAACTGTCTCCGATCACTCTATAAACAGAGCATCCGTTGCTGTCGTTACTCGTTATCAAGAGCGTATTTCGGTGAAATTCATTGCATGAAAATGTGGATAACCTTGGCCGGCCGAGTACAACTTTCGGCCGGCCGAGAAATATACTTCCCCCGGGGACTACCGTTCGTCGGGTCGTTGTACGTCTCTAGCGTAATACAACTCACATATTCACTTAGTAGGCGGTGGCCACCGCCGCATTTACGCCGGCGGGGGAAAACCCGCTAATTGTCGAGGTTTCGTCAATTTGCGCTAAGGCGGCCGGCCAAAAAATGCCATGGCGCCGGCGCAGGATGCAGAAAGGCCGGGCGTGTGCCCGGCCTTTCTGCGATAGCGGCGGGTGGTTTCCAAGGCTCAATCCTGTGATAGATTGATCCCCAGCACTCGACGCCCAACATCTTTTGATACTCGCAACTCGAAAGGTTAGGGCGTACCCATGTAGCAGTCAACCATACGGTTACCGTTCCACCGTTAAAAGTTGCGTTAAATGTTGTATTAGTTTCGCTGTAAAGCAAATTAATTAAACTTTAGTGCGAAGGTTAACTGCTCCGTTGAGTGCTTAGCTTAAAGCTTCATTTTCTTGATGAGGCTCAGAAACTAACTTTGGAGTTCTAAAATGCTTCGACTAATCGCTCGCTTCGTTCCAGAAGAGTTAATCCGCTTGCTACAAACGGCTTATTGGTCAATTCGTTTGTACAGGATCTATCAGCAAATAGAGTGATCGCTACGTTGGCAGGGACTTCGGTCCCTGTTTTGTTTCAGCGAATCCGAATTGGTAGCTTCGCTCCAATGCCTCCTTCGTCCAATTTTGAAGCAATCAGAGCAACGGTTTTTGAGACGCTTTGATTAAACGCGTTGGTGCTATAGCAATGGGCATACGAACTGAGGTATTACGCTTCTATCCGGTGAATTTTTGAGAGGCGCAAATGCCCCTACTGTATCAGCCTAAGGAAGGCGTGATCGTCATGTGTGATTTTCGCGGGCTTGAAGCTCCGGAAATGGTCAAGACTCGGCCTGTGGTAGTTTTGCGTCGAAGCTCCCAGAATTCTGCGCTTGTCATCGTGGTTCCTCTCAGTACAACAAAACCCCTGGTCATTCAGAATCATCACGTTGAATTCACTTCCTTAATGCCTGGGCCTCAGAAGCAATGCTGGGCCAAATGCGACATGATCTACACAGTCGCTTGCACGCGGTTGGACAGGATTCAGGTTAAGGATCGGAACACAGGAAAACGAGGCTATACGGTGATTCCTTTACCCCCTGAGATTTTCACCGCAATTCAAGCAGGGGTGAGGTCAGCGCTCGGCATTTAGGTGCTCGTGACGTGTCACACGTCCAAAAATGAGTAGCAAACGGTTGCTTGTCTATAGCGAGGTGATATAGTTATCTCGTTCCCGTAAGGGGCTTGTGAGACTCTAAGGATCCTGGGAAACCAGCAATCGTAGAGCCAAACAGGTATATGGCGATGACAAGCTGACCTGTTTGTGAATGAGGCGCCGCAAGGCGCCTTTGTCGTTTCTAGGGTTTGGGATTTTGCGGTTATTCCATCCTGCACCACCACGACTGCGCAAATGCGCACCCCTCGATGTATTCAATTCCACTTAAGACAAACCCTGTTACGGCCATTCCTGCCAGCGTTGCGTCAAGCAGAGGAGGCAGCGGATCGGGATCGAGCGGCATGCCCACTTCAACGCGTGCAACGTTGGCAGCTCGGCCCAACTCATGGCACATAGTAGAGTTGACCATGACGTTTCCCCGGATCGCCCTATAGCGGCGCCTCTCCTTCGGATTTAGCGCAACGCCACGTAAGCGCATAGGTGTGACCAGTACGTGCATGGCTTCTCCTAAACGTCTGCGTCGAGGTCGAGTAACGATTCGACTGCGTAGGCCAGCGCCGCGTCCGCTAACTCCAGCATGTCTTCGAGTTCGTCAGCGTCGATCACATGGCCTTGGTGCATTGCATGTGCTCGTCTGAGCAATGCTTTGTGGTGGGCACCAGGCATTGCGAGCAAAGACACCTCATCTCGCAGCATGAATCGCCACTGCGCTATCGCGTGGGCTTCCGTAGATAAAGTTCTCGCAGATTCAGTATTCATTGGCCATGCCTATCTCGATAAGGGCACTGTATATGCAAACAGTATATCGGTAGGAGTAACCCTCAACATCAACAGCGCGACTGACGGCAGTTGGTGAGCGTTGAAAGGCGCGGGCGTCCGTTTTGCTGGCCGCAACTGATCGTCTTTCGGAAAATCCTGCAGCCAAGAAAAAATTCGATGAAAAAGCACTTATCCCCCTCCCGCCGGCGGGCTTTGCGTCCCTTTTTTTTGCAAAACGGTGTGGCGGTGCAAACCCTAGCCCGCCGATGGCAACGGCGGGGTCTGTGGGACGTTTGGCGGTTTCACTGTTTGAAAGGAATTGCAAAGAATTGCTACGAGCTTGCACAACGTGCGGTGGCTGGCAGGAGAGGGTGGTGATTCTCAAAGGCCCGGCTGATAAGGGCGGCGCATCGAAAAAATGAAGAGAATGCGAGTTTTCGTTTTCAGCGCAGATCGGCGAAAGGCAAGCCGTGCAATCTGCGCTGTATCGCAATGGAAGCGCTACAAGCCCGGTCGTGCTTGGGTTGGGCCAGAATCAACCAACTGCAGGGTCTTTCACTCTCGCTCCAGCAATCAATTCACTGACTTCGGCGGCATTTAATAGCCGACGATGTTCTGCTTTGACGTGCGAGTGAAGAAGGTCGGTAAGCAGCTTCGCCAGCTTTTGAGCTGTTTCCTCACTCAGCTTTTTGACTGTGCCGGTACGGGCAGAGGGTAGAGCGACTTCGCCTGCGGAGGCTCCGAATGAGTCAAGGAGACCGCTTATATACCCGTTCAAAAACTCTTTTCTGTCGGTCAGGACTTTGCTTTCGGGCGCTTCCTGGTAGTCCCAATCCACTCGCCAATATGGACCTTCCTTAGATACTTCGATGATCGGGAGTGCTGGGTGCTTGGTCAGTTGGCGCATAGGTACTCCTTGCAGTTTGTGGAACTGCAGCCAGTCTAAACCGGGCGGAGGAGTACGTCATATAGATGAGATTAGATCTCAGGTGCAGGGTAGGCTTTTTAAAAAGAGTGATAGAGGTGATACGGCGGGGAAAATGCTCTGGAAGCCCCGGTTTTATTGGGGTTTCGATATCACATGGAAAAGTAATATGAAGTGATAAGAAAAGTGATATTTCCGCCAAACCCCCGATTTTATTGGGTTTCGTGATTTTGAAATATCACCTTATAAAAGAGTAATACGCTTACTTCTATATCACTCAAATATCACCTTTTTCGAAAAATGCTCAAAGCCTTACAAACCGTGGCTTGCAGCGGATTTTCGACAGTCATATCACTTTTATTACTCTGTTTTTGGGGGGGAGCAGATTTTAGAGTTGGCGGCGTCAGAGCGTCCCATCGATCTAAACTTGAGCGCCTGCTGCTTTCAACCGTTGCACGGTCCATTCGCACATTTCGCTCATCGATATGGCTTCGTCGTAAGTGATCTCGCCGAGATGAACGGCTTCGCTACGAATGCGGCTTAAGTTCTGCAAAACATCAAGGGTCTTATTGTCGATCGCGCCTACGCTGTGCAGCCGTCTGATCAAGATGCCAAGCGGAACGCCAACTTCGTATGCGCCATGCTTCAAACCCAAATCCTTCAATCCCAGCTCTACATACGCCCAAGCGCTCAAGGCGGCAGCGCGAGGATCGATTTGCGCCAATTGCACGACAGCAGGGGTTGGTTCTTCCGTAACATCCGAAGCTGCGTCGCCGGATTCCGCGACCTTTTCCCTCGCTGACTCTAGTTCTTGGCCGACATCGATTTGCCATTCCTTATACTTAAGGGTGCGGATCAATGGGATTAGCTTTGACAGAGGATCACGAAGGAGGTAGCCCAAGCCAATTACAGCTAATGGCCAAGCCAGCGAACCTGTAACTGATGCGAAGAACTGCAACCAATCCATGGAGCACCTCGGGAGCTTGTTACGTGCGTTGTTACGTGCGGGACAAAAAACAAAGGCCTGCATCGCTGCAAGCCTTTGATTTATATGGTGCCGGCACCAGGAGTCGAACCCGGGACCTACTGATTACAAGTCAGTTGCTCTACCAACTGAGCTATACCGGCGTTGTGGGCGACGATTATAGCGATTGGGAAGATCCTGTAAACCCCTGAATTCAGACTATTTTTGCACCGCAGTAAATTAAGCGCTGCGCGATGCGTAACGCAGCATTTGTACCTTACGCACGATAGGGCTGTTTTGTAGGACAGGCAGTTGAATTTCGGCTTTCTCGAGCGCCGCAATTATTCGCTCGGTAAGCCCATTATTCGGCGGTTATGTCGTTTTGATTGGCAGCTTATGCACAACTGACAGCCACGAAATCCGACTCAGGCGGGGTTTTGTGAACCCATTCTCATTTTGTTCGCAAATCCCTGTTTTACAGGTTTTTTATTCATGTGAACAAAAAATGACCAGTGCTGTTAACGCAGCGAAACAGGCGCAGATATTGGATCCATGGGAAAACCATCAACAGAGTTATCCACAGGCTGGATGTTTTAAACGCGTTCGGCCAGTAGCAGCAAATTACGCGGAGTCAGCGGGGTGTCGCAGAAGGTGCCGAGTCGGACGGCGTAGCCCTGTTCTTCAAGGAAAAGCGCTCGATCCAGATTCAGCCAAAGCTCCAGCGGCCGTCGGAACAATCCGCGAAGCAATTCCAGATTGCGAACTTCGGCCAACCGCTGCCAACCGGCAGCTTCGAGTGCGGGCCAATCTGGCGAGCCGATTGTGGATAACTCTTTGAGCGCAGCCAGATCGCGACAGTAATCGGCGAACGGTTTTTCCAGCCAAGCGCTGGGCAGGGAGGGCGTTGGCAGGTATTCGTCGACGCCGCGCACTTGCCGTTGCAGCAGGTCAAAGGCCAGGCGACGGGCCATTGAGGTGTCACGCTGACGTCGGACGCGAGCACCGGCGGTGACGGTTTCACTCATTGGCAGCGCCAGATCTTCCAGCGAGAGCTGTAGGAGCGATGCCAGTCCGTCGTGGGACAACGGCTGATAATCGCTGCGACTGATGCGGTTGTAGCAGCAGGGCGCGATCGCCATTTGCTTGCAACCTGCGGCACTGGCCAGTTGCATCAGGCGCACATTCAGATCGCCGCAAGCATGGAGAGCGACGGGCGTGTGAGTCGCGCTCAACACAGCAGCGGCGTCCGCTGCCAGCACGTCCTGTTCCACATGCAAAGCGTGCAGGTGGTGACGCTGACTCAACGCCTGACCGCTGGCGACCAATTGAGGATCATATTCAACGCAAGTCAGTTGGTGCCCCGCGCCCAGCAAGCGCCGCCCCAAGTGTCCTTTGCCCGAGCACCAGTCCAGCCAATGCGTCGGCTGCGAGGCAAAAGACAAGCGACTGGCAAACGCCTCGATCTGCTGCCACTTGCGCCCCGGCACATCGACATTCAATCGATGCCCCGCAGCTTCCAGCGCATGTCCCGGCAACTCGCCAACAGAACTCAGTTCAGCCGACAACGCTGCCAATGAAGCAAATGGCTCCGGCGCAACGGCAAGATCAGCAGGTTGGTTGTGAGCGCTTTCCGCGTCTTCCAGTGAGCGCCCACGCAGCCAGGAGGCCAGCTCCGGGTAGGATTCTTCCCAAGGAAGATGTAGGTGAGTGAATGGTCGAGGTTTCCACAGCGCCTGATGCTCAATCAAAAAAGCATCCAGCGCTGTGAAGCGGGCGAGTAAGTCCTCGCCCGTCAGCACGTAGGAAGAATCAACGCCCTTGGCAGGCATCGACGCGCAGCCAGCGCTCCAGCAGCTTGAAGCCGCGTACCAGCACGTAAGCCATCAGCAGATAGAACACGCCAGCAGCGAAGAAGATCTCCACCGGCAAGTAGGTGCGGGCAATGATCGTGCGCGCCATGCCGGTCAGTTCCAGCAGAGTCACGGTGCTGGCCAGCGCACTGGCCTTGAGCATCAGGATCACTTCGTTGCTGTACGCCGGCAGGCCGATGCGCGCGGCACGCGGGAGGATGATGTAGAACATCGCTTTCGGCTTGGACATGCCCAAGGCCCGCGCCGCTTCGATCTCACCCGGCGGAATCGCCTGAATCGCCCCGCGCAGGATCTCGGCGATGTACGCCGCCGTGTGCAGGGTCATGGTCACGGTCGCACACCAGAACGGATCGCGCAGGTACGGCCACAACGCGCTTTCACGCACCGCATCGAACTGCGCCAGGCCGTAGTAGACCAGGAACAGCTGAACCAGCAACGGCGTGCCACGGAAAAAGAAGATGTAAGCGTAGGGCAGCGAGCGCACGTACCACAGCTTCGAAGAGCGGGCGATGCCCAGCGGAATCGCCAGCAGCAGACCGGCAATCACGGCGATGGCGACCAGTTCCAGGGTCAGGGTCGCACCTTGCGCCAGTTTCGGCAGCCACTTGATGATGACTTCCCAGTTCATTAAGCGCTCCTCGCAAAGCCGCGAGCGGCGCGTTTTTCCAGGAAGTGCATGCCGGTCATCGCCAGCACGGTCAGGCCCAGGTACATGATCGCGGCGACCATATAAAAGGTGAACGGTTGTTTCGACACGGTCACGCCAATTTGCGCGTGACGCATGATTTCTTCCAGGCCGATGACCGAGACCAGCGCGGTGTCTTTCATCAGGATCATGAACAGATTGCCCAGGCCGGGCAGGGCGATACGCCACATCTGCGGCATGATCAGCCGGGTGAAGATCCGCCATTTCGACAGGCC
Organism: Pseudomonas sp. SDT291_1_S447; assembly: GCF_054070155.1. Taxonomy (NCBI): domain Bacteria; kingdom Pseudomonadati; phylum Pseudomonadota; class Gammaproteobacteria; order Pseudomonadales; family Pseudomonadaceae; genus Pseudomonas; species Pseudomonas sp. SDT291_1_S447. Next base: position 54,460 of record NZ_JBSVXS010000027.1, on the reverse strand, counting down.
CAGGGCCTGGCCGGCCTCACGGTGGCCTTTGGGAATGGCGAGAATCGCACCACGAAACACTTCGGTGGCATAGGCGCCGAAGCACAGGCCCAGTGCGATTACGCCGGCGGCGAAGGCGTTGAGTTGCAGGTCGGGGTTGCCGAAGAACTCACCGAGGGCGCGCATCAGGTTGACCGTACCGAAGTAGATCAACAGCACCCAGAGCAATTCCGGGACGCCACGCACCAACGTGGAATAAGTGCCGCCAAGCCATTGCAGCGGCTTGTACGGGGAAGTCTTGGCCAAGGCGCCGAGCAGACCGAGCACCAGTCCCAGGCACAGGGCGGTGAGAGCCAGTTGGACGGTCATCAGCGCGCCGGCAGCGAGGGCCGGGCCGAATCCGTAGAGGTCGATAATCATGGGTTTCTGTTCAAATTGCGGCAGGCAAAGTCGGGAGCCGGCGCCGTTCAATCACGGCGCCAGTCCCACAGGTCAGGATCAGTAGATGCTGAACGGGAAGTACTTGTCGTTGATCTTCTTGTAGGTACCGTCGGCGACGATTTCCTTCAGAGCGGCGTTCAACTTCTCACGCAGAGGGTCGCCTTTACGCACAGCGATGCCGATCTTGTCGCTTTCTACGACCGGGTCACCTTTGAACTCGTAGTTCTTGCCAGCGTCGCTTTTCAGCCAGTCATAGTTGGCGTACTTGTCAGCGAGGATCGCGTCGACACGACCTGATGTCAGGTCGAGGTAGGCGTTTTCCTGGGTGTCGTAGAGGCTGACCTTGATGTCATCCGCGTAGGTGTCTTCCAGCCAGGTACCGGCCAGGGTCGCACGCTGGGTACCGATGGTCTTGCCTTTCAGCGAGTCTTTGTCGGTTTTGAAGTCGACGTTTTTCGGGGCGATGAACTGCAGCTTGTTCGAGTAGTACGGGTTGGTGAAGTCCACCGCGCCTTTGCGCTCTTCGGTAATCGACAGCGAGGAGATCAGGAAGTCGAACTTCTTCGCGTTCAGGGCCGGGATGATGCCGTCCCAGTCGGAAGTGACCACGGTGCACTCGACTTTCATCTTCGCGCAGAGGGCGTCGCCGATGTCTTTGTCGAAGCCGACCACGTTGCCGCTGGCGTCTTTGTTGTTGAACGGCGGGTAGGCCGCTTCGATGCCCATCTTCAGGGTTTCAGCCATGGCACCGGCGCTGAACGCGAGGGTGACGGCGGCGGCCAGGAAGACCTTCTTGAAATTCTGCATGCATGTTGCTCCGTTAGCGGTTGCTGGACATGAATTGTTTGCAGCGCGCCGAAAGCGGGTTTTCGAACACCTGCTGTGGCGATCCTTGCTCTTCTATAAGGCCTTGATGAAGGAACACCACTTCGCTGGAGACCTGACGGGCGAAACCCATTTCGTGGGTCACAAGCAGCATGGTGCGGCCTTCTTCGGCCAATGCGCGGATGACACTAAGTACTTCCTGAACCATTTCCGGGTCAAGCGCCGAGGTGGGTTCGTCGAACAGGATCACCTTCGGCTGCATCGCCAGCGTGCGGGCAATCGCCGCGCGTTGTTGCTGGCCACCGGACAATTGCGCCGGGTACGCGTGGCGCTTGTCGGCGATGCCGACCTTGGCCAGCAGCGCTTCGGCGACTTCGATCGCCTCGGCTTTGCTCTGGCCGAGCACGCGACGCGGTGCCTCGATGATGTTGTCGAGGATGCTCATGTGCGGCCATAGATTAAAGTTTTGAAACACAAAACCAATCTCGGAGCGCAGGCGGTTGATCTGTTTGCCGTCGGCAGCAACCAGTTCGCCATTTTTGGCGGCCTTGAGCTTGAGTTCTTCGCCGGCCACCAGAATCTGGCCCTGGTGCGGGTTCTCCAACAGGTTGATGCAACGCAGGAACGTGGACTTGCCGGAACCGGAGGAACCGAGGATCGAGATCACATCGCCGTCGCGGGCGGTCAGCGAGATGCCTTTGAGCACCTCCAGCTGTCCGTAGCGTTTGTGCAAGTTGCGGATTTCAAGCGCGGGCGTGGCCTCAGCCATGTGCGTTCCTCATATATGTTGCGCTCCTGCTGTTGGATGGCCTTCCTGGCGAGGCGGCCAAGCTAGCATAGCGTTTCAATGGCAGCCAACAGCGCTACGAGCGGTTAACGGGTGGCATGTGGCAGGTTGTCGCATCGGCACAGCAGACTGTCGCCCCATCAACAACCGAACGGGTGTTTGATCGTGCAAACCCGTGGGTGTCGCGTAAAAAAAGGCGCGATGTTGCCAGCTTTGGCGGGGTGTTGGAAGCGCTATCCGGCCGATCGTTCCTGATTCGCCCTTTTATTGTGCATCCCACACTTTTTCAGTGTGTTTCTGGTGCGCTGTTTCGTTTGAAAAGTGAGTCGCAGGGTAACGCTCTGGCGGATTGCCATTAAATCCAAGGACTTGCGATGACTGTCCGGTCGCGCGCAAAGCCGCGGCACAGAAGAGTTTGAAACATTTTGGCGCAAAACTTGCGTGCAGAATAAGGAACGCCCCGTTGGTTTCTTTTTACGAGAAAGAAAATGCCAGACGGGCCGGACGCAATCGCTTTCCTCGCAAAGGTAGTTTCGATGAGCAGTACCCCAAGCTCCAATGGCCTCGAACAGGGGCTCAAACCGCGTCATGTGACCATGTTGTCGATCGCCGGTGTAATCGGCGCCGGTCTGTTCGTTGGCTCCGGCCACGCCATCGCTGCCGCCGGCCCTGCCGTGCTGCTGGCCTACGCTGCCGCTGGTACCCTGGTGGTGTTGGTGATGCGCATGCTCGGCGAAATGGCTGTTGCCTCGCCGGACACCGGTTCGTTCTCGACGTACGCCGACCGTGCCATCGGGCACTGGGCCGGTTTCACCATCGGCTGGCTGTACTGGTGGTTCTGGGTCCTGGTGATTCCGCTGGAAGCCAACGCCGCCGCAACCATTCTCCATGCATGGTTCCCTGACGTCGGCATCTGGGCGTTCGCACTGGTCATCACCCTGTTGTTGACCGTCACCAACCTGTTCAGCGTAAAGAATTACGGCGAGTTCGAATTCTGGTTCGCGCTGATCAAAGTGCTGGCGATCATCGGCTTCATCATCCTCGGTCTGGCGGCGATCTTCGGCTTTCTGCCAAACAGCCAGGTCAGCGGCGTTTCGCACCTGTTCGACAGCGGCGGCTTCCTGCCCAACGGCATGGGTGCCGTGTTGGGCGCGATCCTGACCACCATGTTCTCCTTCATGGGGACCGAGATCGTGACCATCGCGGCCGCGGAATCGAAGAACCCGGGCAAGCAGATCTCCAAGGCCACCAACTCGGTGATCTGGCGGATCGGCTTGTTCTACCTCGTGTCGATCTTCATCGTTGTGGCCTTGGTGCCATGGAACGATCCTACGCTGGCCAACCTCGGTTCCTACCAGACCGTACTTGAACGCATGGGCATCCCGAACGCCAAGATGATCGTCGACATCGTGGTTCTGGTCGCGGTGACCAGTTGCCTGAACTCGGCGCTATACACCTCGTCGCGCATGCTCTTCTCGCTCGGCAAGCGTGGCGATGCACCGGCCATGGCGACACGGGTGAACAAAAGCGGCACGCCTTACTGGGCGGTGATGCTGTCCACAGGCGCGGCATTCCTCTGCACTTTCGCCAACTACGTGGCCCCGGCCGCAGTGTTCGAATTCCTGTTGGCCAGCTCCGGTGCGATCGCACTGTTGGTGTACCTGGTGATCGCGTTCTCGCAACTGCGCATGCGTAAACAACGCATGGCACGCGGCGAGAAAATCGTCTTCAGCATGTGGCTGTTCCCGGGCCTGACCTACGCGGTGATCATCTTCATCGTCGCGGCCCTGACCATCATGTTGTTCCAGGAAGCGCATCGCGTGGAGATCCTCGCGACTGGCCTGTTGAGCTTGATGGTAGTGGCTGCCGGTCTTCTGGTGGCACGCCGTCGCAAGCTGGAAAAACGTGGTGCGGTGGTGTTGAACTGATCCGTAATACGTAATGCAAAACGGCCGCTGTCAGTGATGACGAGCGGCCGTTTTTGTTTGTTAGCGATGTTTATTCGCTCTTGTCTTCCTGTGCTTCCACCGACTTGCCATAAGCATCCAGCGCAACCCCGAAATCGGTGATGAACTGTGGCTCGCTCAGCCAGGCCTGGGCCTCTTCGATCGTTACGCCTTCGGCCCACATGCGATAGTCGATCAGCATGTCGGCGGCCAAGTGGGTGGCGGCCATGCCTTCGTTGTCGGCGTTTTCCATGTCGAGCAGTTCTGGATGATCAACGATGATGAATGCCAGTTCGCGCAGCAGTGTCAGCAGCATCTCGTTGCGACTGATCGCTTCGGCGTCGCGCATTTTGCTGAACATCGCCAGGGTGTATTCCGGGATCGGCTCAGCGAGGTGGTCGAGGTCTTCGTCCTGTTCCAGTGGCTTGCGGCCGACCATACGGATTTGCTTGGCTTTGGCCTTGGCGCGTTTGGCGCGTTTCTGTTGCTTGTTCAGGGATGCCATGGGAACTCAGTTCTTCTGTTGGGTTTGCGCGGCGATCGCGTCGGACGCCGCCACATAGTCGGCCTGGAAGGCCGGGGATTCGATCCACGCCAGCGCGCCGGCCTCGTCGGTTTCCTGCGACCACTGGCGATACTCGATCAGCGCGGCGAGGATAAAGTCCATCGCGCCTTCTTCGCCTTCCTGTTCGTAGACCAACTCCAGCAGCGGATCTTCTAGGAACGCGGTGCACAGGGCTTGCTGGCTGATCTTCTCGGCGTCGATCATTTTCTTGAACAGCTCGGTCAGGTCCACCGATTCGAAGTCGATGCGGTCATCGTTCGGGTCCAGCTCTACCGGCGCTTCGGCGCGTTTGGTGCGGTTCTGCTTGGCCTTGGCTTTGGCCCGGGTGGCGCGTTTTTGCTGCTTGTTGGCGGAGGCCATGATGTGTTCCGTCGTGCGTTGAGAGGGCTCAGCTGCGCGGGACTTGCCGCCCGGGTGTGTCGGGGGCCAGTGCGCCGGTTTGCAGCCAGGTCAGAGCGATGGGCCATAGTGTGGCTTGGTATGCGCTGCGAAAAAAGGCGAAATGTCCGACTTGTTGTTCGTCTATGTCCTGCGGCTCGATGCGCAGGTGGGTTTTTTCCGCGTTGCTGAAGTAGCCGAGCAGGCGTTCGATCGCCGCAATTGTGCCGTAGGGATCGTCGCTGATACTGATCGCCAGAGTCTGTGCGCGGACATTGGCGAAGGGCAGGGCGCCGGTCTTTTTCATCAGCGCGCGACCACTGGGGCGCCGTTCGTAACGCGCGGCAGGGGTGCTCCAGTCGCGCACAACGCCTTTCGGCGTATCTTCCAGCCAGCCGAGTCGCTTGCCGGGGAAAAAGCCGCAGAACAGCGTCAGCAACGGCATCACGACGTGCCATTTGCCGAACATGCGCCAGCGCTGTTCCGGCGCGTAGTCGCGCCAGTAGGCGAACTGCGCGCCGACGGTGACCAGCCGTCGGATAACCTGCCCGGACTCGCCCAGGCCCGCTGCGCAACCGCCAAAACTGTGGCCGACTACGTCGATCGGCTGACCGGGAAACTCCCGTTGCGCGCGTTTGAGCATCGCTTCGAAATCCAGTGCGCCCCAATCTGTCCACGAAGCATTCAAACCTTTGATCGACACGGAGCGCGATTCGCCGATGCCGCGGTAGTCGTAGGTCATCACGTCGAAGCCGTTTGCGAACAGGTAAGCCGCGAAGCGCGAGTAGTGGCGACAGCGCACCGAAGTGGCGGCGTTGATGATGACCACTGGGCGCTGGCTATCGGGCAGGGAATGACGCCAGATGAAACCGCCAAGTGCAAAGCCGTCGGCGGCAGCTTCTTTGAAAGGCTCACCTTGCTCGGCAGTCAAGGTTGGCGACCCTGACTGCATGTCTTGCCTTGCGGGCGTGTCCTGACAGCTCATGACGCTCGACTCTTGAAGAGTAGGCTGACAACGATAGTCTCAGGGCGGCCCGGCAACAATCCGCAAGTTTTACTCGGTGGATTGAGTGAGCCTGCGCTCTTCGATCAAGGCCTGTTCGCGATTGAGTTCTGCGCGTAACTCGTCTTCACTCGGCAGGATCGTCTTGTAACTGCTGGCAAACAGTTGCTCATTGCCCTTGAGCATTGAGTAGCGCGCCACCGAGTCGTTGCTTTCGGCAGACAGAATGATGCCCACAGTCGGCTTGTCGCCCTCGCTGCGCATGAGCTCGTCGTACATGCGCACATACATGTCCATCTGCCCGACATCGCGGGCGCTGAGCTTGCCGCGTTTGAGATCAATGATCACAAAGCATTTGAGCAGGTAGTTGTAGAACACCAGATCGATGTACAGATCGACGCCGTCGGTACTGATGCGTTGTTGGCGGGCGACAAAGGAAAAGCCTTTGCCCAGCTCTAGCAGAAAGCCCTGCAGATGGTCGATCAGAGCTTGTTCGAGACCGCTTTCCCTGACCTTGCCTGCCGAGGGCAGACCGAGAAATTCGAGCATGACGGGGTCGCGAATGAATTCACGCGGATTGCATTTCATTGCTTCGATGTTGGTGGTGGCTTCTTCGATCACATCGGCTTTGTCGCGACTCATGAGAAGCCGCTCGTAGTAGAGCGTGAGGATCTGGCGGTCGAGGGCGCGGCTTGACCAGTTCAGGTTGGCGCATTCGTTCATGTACCAATGGCGTGCTTTTTCATTGGTCACGCCCAGAAGCCGACGATAGTGGGTCCAGCTCAATTCGTGACGCAGTGCGTCACGAATTGGAAACGCCTGATAAAAGAGGCGCATATAACGCAGGTTGGAAGCGTCAAAACCCTTCCCGAACTTCTCTGTCAGATCCTTTGCCAGCAGCGCTAGCAACTGTTTGCCATAGCCCGCACGCTGGGCACCTTGCTGTTCAAACTCGACAATATGCCTGCCGATCTGCCAGCAGGTTTGCACTTGAATCGTGTCCACCGCACGCAGCACTTTTTGCCGTGCCTGGCGAATCAGTTCGCCCAGCTCCCCCAGCAACGAATCGATTTTCGGGTCTTGCGTGTCAGCAGGTTTTAGCGGGCTCATCGGCTCTTCCACATCGTTGGATACAGGCGTCAAAGCATGCCAAGAGTCGCCGCGTGGGGATGTCGGGCGAGCCGGTTAAATGGGACGGAAGAAGGGATTGATGTTGCAGGACGTTGCCGCTGAAAGATGCGCCAGAGAGTCATGGTCTGTAGTCCATTTCATACACGCGCCAAGTTCCAAACAATCTAAACCCGCCCCGATACGCAAAATCTAAAAGGAGTAACGGTTGGGTTCTGCAAGAACCCGGGAGTCGTGATCATGAAACGCGTTCTTTCATTCATGCTGCCCATCGCCGCAGTTGCTGCATTGCTGTTTCCGGTGATGTTGCAGGCAGCCAGTCTTGAGCCCATCGACAGTGCCGGGGTGCAAGTTCAGCAGCAACAACAGAACGGCGTCAGCTATTTGGCCGGAGGGGTCGGTGAGGATGAGGCGAAGGCCATTCAACAAACCACCGGTTACAACTTGCACATGACGTTCGCAGTGGGGCCGCAGGATGAGTACACCGCAGATGTCGATGTGACGATTGAACAGTCGCCGGGGCAAACCGTACTGACCCTCAGCCAGACGGGGCCGCTGCTGTACGTGAAATTGCCGCCCGGCAAGTACAAGGTGGTGGCCACTCGTAACGGCGAAACACGGCACGATGTCACAGATGTTGGCAGCGGCACTGCGCGCAATCTGGTGTTCCACTGGAATGATGCTGGATAGCGATGGGTGTTTGTCAGGTTGAGGCGCCGGTACAATCGCGCGCCTCATCTTTTGTGACGTAGGGAAGCGCTGGTTTGAAAGGGATTTTGCGTGCTGTTGGTGTTGCAGGCCTGGTGTTGCAGTTGGCCAGCTGCGGAACGTTCATCGGGCGTTTGAATGACGGTTTGTCCGATGCTCAGTATTACCGAGGGGTTGATGGCAACCTTCATCTGCTGGGTGTACGTGGTGGGGGCAGCGATGGCATGCCGGCGGCGATCGTCTGTTACATGATGATTGTCTGCCCACTCATCACCGTCGTATCCCTGCCAGTGGATGCCGCGCTGGATACGGTTCTGCTGCCTGTCGATTACATCAATACGCTTTAGGTTTTCTTTGTGCGGCGTTTGCGATTCGCTGGCTTCGACGGCTTCTGCACTTTGCGGTAGATCCACACGCCGAACACCGCAATTGCCAGCAGCAATACCATGACGACGCCTTGCCGCACAAATTCAAACCAGAACCGCCGGGGTTGCTCGGCCAAGGTGTAGGTGCTGCGCGGGCCACGGTTGGTGGTGGTGATGGAGCCGCTGATCCAGCTGTCGATCAGCATCCAGATTGATGCGCCAATGGCGAAGGCAATCAGCACAACAAAGAGCACGGTCAGCCAGTAACTCGTGCGGCTCGGGCGATACGGCGGCGGATGGGGCAGGGGCACGCGGGTTCGTTTCTGGTTCATCAGCTTGATGACCCTCTTCCGTAAGGGGCGGCCAAAGTAGCGCGGATTACGGCTGATGGGAAAGCGCTGACGTACAAACCCGCGATCACTGAGTAAGGGCCGCATACTTCTATTTCGTGAAAAGTGTTTTTAGAACCAGGCCAGATTCTTCATCTATCCGGCAATCGAACCCGGAAAAGTTTCCAACCCACAGCGGTTCTTCGCTTATCACGCCGGTATAGGCGTCTCCACCGCCCATGCCAATATCGGGCGCTCGCCAGAGCAAGTTGCCTGAGCGGTCGTAGCAGAACAGATTTTGCGAGGGGGCTGCGCGCTCAAAAGCCATCCAGTCATAGATGACCAAGACTCGCTCGTTGATCAGGACGGCTTGCAGGGCACAATAGCAGCCCTCAAAACGTATGCCGTCGCCGATGATCCATCTGCCGCTCACTTCAAGCCTCATGCGTTCCCTGCTGTGCCAAGCACTGTAATGCGCGAGTGTAGGTTTTCTGCGCCGCGTAAACAGCTGAACTCAATGTTTATCAAATCGCAGGCATAAAAAAACCCTGAATCTTGCGATTCAGGGTTTTCGGTATTTGGTGCCCAGAGACGGAATCGAACCGCCGACACGGGGATTTTCAATCCCCTGCTCTACCGACTGAGCTATCTGGGCAACGGGGCGCATTAAAAGGGTTTTTCGGATTTACGTCAACGACTTTTTTAAAATTTCTTAAATTAATTCCGTCGCTTACGATCCCGCCCCCGATTTTGCAGGGTTTACTCAGCAGGCGGAACGTAGCCTTCAGCCTTGGCGTATTCCTCGCCGGAGAAGTACTTGTCCATTTCGCCCTGCAGATATTTGCGGTCTTCGGCGTTCATCATGTTCAGACGCTTTTCGTTGATCAGCAGGGTTTGGTGTTTCTGCCAGTCAGCCCAGGCCTTGGCCGAGACGTGGTCAAAAATATCCTGACCTTTGGCGCCCGGGAAAGGAGCGCGGTCCAGCGCGGGCAGTTCTTCTTTGTACTTGCGGCACATTACGGTGCGGGTCATGGCGACTCTCCTGCATTCAAGACGGCGGCCGCGCGTTCGAGCAAGGTTTTGACCGGGGCGGCGAGGCCCAGGCGCGGCGGGGTGGCGAGGTTATACCAGAGCCAGTCGGCCTCGGCCACGTGATGGGGGGCCTCCTGCACCTGAACCAGCCAGGGTTCGATGGACAGCTGGAAATGGCTGAACGTGTGGACGAGGCTCGGCAGCGCCTGCTGCTCGCCCATGGTCAGCGAGTGCTGAGCGGCGAGATGTTGCAGGTCATCGAGGTCGTCGAGTTCCGGCAGGCTCCACAGACCGCCCCACAAACCGCTCGATGGGCGACGGTAAAGCAGAATCGCGCCGTCGCCGTTGGCGAGCATTGGCATCAGCGTGCGCTTCTGCGGGATGGCTTTGCGCGGCTTGGGGATCGGGTAGCGGGTTTCGAGGCCGAGCATGTGCGCCTCGCAGCCACGCTCCAGTGGACACAGCAGGCAACTCGGCTTGCTGCGCGTACACAGTGTGGCGCCGAGATCCATCATCGCCTGGGTGTAGGCGTTGACCCGATCGTGCGGCGTAAAGCGCTCAGCGTTGGCCCAGAGCTGTTTGGCGACCTTCGGCTCGCCGGGGTAGCCCTCTTGCGCGGTAAAACGCGCCAGCACGCGTTTGACGTTGCCATCGAGAATCGGCGCGCGCAGGCCCATGCTGATGCTGGCGATGGCGCCCGCAGTAGAAAGGCCGATGCCTGGCAGGTCCGTGAGCTTTTCGACATCCCGCGGAAACTCTCCGCCGTACTGGCTGACGACGATCTTCGCGGTCTTCTGCAAGTTGCGCGCACGGGTGTAGTAACCGAGCCCGGTCCACAGGTGCAGCACCTCGTCTTCGGGGGCTTCGGCCAGCGCTTCGACCGTCGGCAGCGCGGCCATGAAACGGTCAAAATAATTGAGCACGGTGCTGACTTGGGTCTGCTGCAACATGATCTCCGACACCCACACCCGATACGGGTTGATGTCCTGCTGCCAAGGCAGATCGTGGCGGCCGTGGCGGTCGAACCAATCCAGCACCGCTGTGGAAAATTGCTCCGCTCTCATCGCTTGAACAGCCCCTTCAATGCGTTTTTCAATTCCGGGCTGACCTTGTCACCGAGTTTTTCGTCGATTTTTTCACTGAGCTTGTCGCCGGCCAGTCTGGTCGCTACCTGACCGAGGCGGTCGTTGTCGACGCGGCAGGCTTTGGCGCCCAGTTCCAGAGGGCCACGGCAGCGCAGCGGCCATTCGACACCGACGAATTTTTCGCCGACCTGACAGGCTGGATCCGGCATGGCGCTGGTGTCGCCTTCGACGATGATGCCGACGCGGTAGTCCATGCCGAGCACGCGCAAATCGATGTCGCCGTCACCGTTGACGGTCATGCCGGGGATGCGCACCTTCAGATCCGGGTTGCTGGCGACGCCGTTGCGGAAGGTCAGGTTGCCCTTGAGTTCCTGGAATGGCGTGTCTTTGCCGCGTGGCTCGCCGCTGAGGGTTTTGCGGTTGAGCGTGGCGATGCCTTTGCACAATTGCTGCTCAAGGTTGGCGTTGAGCAGCACGCCGTTGTTGATCACGAAACTGGCGTTACCGTTAAGCGTATCGATCAGTGCCTGCTGGCTGTTGCCGCTGCCAGTGACATTGCTGGTGAGGGTCACCAGACCTTTGACCGGCGGGTTCTTGCCTTGGCTTTCGAGGATTTTTTCTACAGGCACGCGATTGAGCCTGGTCTGCAGGTTCAGCACAGGCGCGCTCGGGCGTACATCGAGAGTCCCGTTGGCGGCGAAACCGCCGTTGTACAACTCACCGCTCAGGTTGGTCAGGGTCAGCAGGCCGCCCTGGCCGGTGGCTTTCAGTGCGGCGTTCTGGATCGGCAGTTTATCGAGGGTCAGTTGGCCGAAGGTCAGATCGGCGTCGACGTCGAGTTTGGCCAGGCGTTCAACCGGCAGCAGCCGCTCGGTGCTCCAGGCGGTTTTGCTCGGTTTGTCCGGCAGTGGCGTGGAACCGGCACCGGCCATGGCATCGGCTTCGGTGCTGGCGACTTCGGCCTGACGCACTTGCGTGGCGCTGTTGGCTTGCGCCGATTTCGGCGGCAGGTAGCGGTCGGCGTTGAACGTGTCAGCCTTGAGGATTGCCCGCAGTGACTGTTTGGCGAAATCCTCGACGGCGATGCGGCCGCTGAAGCTGCTGTCGTCGAGTTTCAGGTTGATGTTGTCGAACGCGATGCTGGTTGGCGTGGCGGCAACGCGGCTGACCAGTTCGACCTTGCTCAGGCTGCCTTCGGCCATGGCCGGCAGTTTCTGGCCGATGCTGTCGACGAATTTCGCCAGATCGAACTGGGCGATGGAGAGGCCGCCAGTGATTTGCGGGGTCTTGTCGAGGTCGTTGGCTTTGAGCTCGCCCAAGGCGCGCAACTGGTTGGCGGAGATCTTGATGCCGGTCCATTCGGCGACGTTCGCGGCTTTGTCCAGCGATAACTGGCCCTGAGCTGCGAAGGTCATGGTCTTGCCTTGCAACGGATCGCCGGCCAGCTCGCCGGACAGCTTCATGTCTTCGAACCTGTAGCGTTGCAGCGCGCGCTCGATGCGCAGCTCGCCGGTGAGCTCGGTACGCACGCGCAGAACGGGCTGGTTGGTGCCGAGAAATGCCGTGGCTTTCACCGGAATATTCGTCGAATCGTGTACCGGGCCGGTGCTCAGCTGAATGCTTTCGGCGCTGAACTGCTTGCCCGTCAGTTCATCGTTGTATTCAACACGGGCGTTGTTGACGGTCAGGCTGTCGATATCCAGGCGGATCGGCTGTGGCGGTTTTTCGGGTTGGGCAGGGGCCTCTGCAGTGGCTGTGCTGGCCGGCGCCGGAGTGCCGGCAGGTGCGGCGGCTGTCGGCACTTTGCCGATGTCTTCCCAGTTACCGTGGCCGTTCTTGTCGCGTTTCAGGCGCAGATTCAGGCCTTCAACGCGCACATCGCTCATTTGCACTTCGCGGCGCAACAGCGGTAGCACGCGCACGGACAGGCCGAGCATCTGCAGATCGGCATACGGTTCGGTCGGATTGATCAGGGTGGCGACGCTGGCTTCGTGCAGTTCCAGGCCGAGCCACGGGAACAGGCTCCAGCCGATGTCGCCATTGAGCGTCAACTCGATGTGGGCCTTGTCACGGGCTATCTGGCGGATCTCGTCTTTGTAGTCGTTGGGATCGAAGAGGTGGGTCAGGGCAAAACCTGCCGCCACGATGATCAGCAACAGCCCGAGAAGTACCAGACCCAGGATTTTGCCGAACGCTTTCATGGGCGAGTCCTTGTAGTTAGTCGAATTCGTAATTTAGCCGGGGAGTATAGCGCTGCAACTGCCCGGTTCGCTGTGACGTCATGTTGCCGGGACTTCCAGCGGAACACACAATTTGGCGGCGAGTGCCTGAGCCTCCAGATGCCCGGCAGGCGCCAGCAGATGCAACTCAGCCCCCGCTTGCGACGCCATTTTCTGTGCTTGGTTCACCAGCCGTTCGGCAACTCCACGGCGACGGGTAACTTTTCGTACGCATAAATGGGACAAGTACCAGACGCCGTGGTGCCTTTGCAGAATGCCGGCACCGAGCAGGCGATCGTTGAAGCGACCGGCAATAAGAGCCCCGTCCGCGAGTGCGCTTTCGATCAGCCCAGCCTCCCCGGAAAACGGCGCGAACAGCCATTGCGGGGCGTCGCGATAGATCTTCTGCAGATCCTGTTGATCCTGATAACTGACGTCTTTCAAGGCTTGGACAATGATCGGCATGGCGTTTTCCTGGTGGTACGAGAACAGATGACAGAAAAAAGGTGATATCAGTTTGGTTTTTCTGTCACGTGCAAATGGTAACCTTCGCCCGTTCGTCCGTCCTTCTGCGACTTAACGTCGCGCCTTCAAGGAGCTTCACCCAAAAAAACGGTCATGCCTGCGTGCATAAAGGCCGGGGGTGAACAGTGGCTGGCGAACCATACTAATAATTGGGGGATACACAATGAGCACGAGCATCACGGCGGACGGCCTTCGCGCCGACCAGCCTGCGTTCCTGTCCAAGGAACGCATCATCGCCAAGCCCGGTTTCAACCGCTGGCTAGTTCCACCGGCCGCTCTGGCCATCCACCTGTGCATCGGCATGGCCTACGGTTTCTCGGTGTTCTGGTTGCCGCTGTCCAAGGCTCTGGGCGTTACTGCTCCAGTGGCTTGCGCGCCGGACATGAGCTTCATCGCACAGGTATTTTCGTCGAACTGCGACTGGCCGATCTCCATGCTCGGCTGGATCTACACGCTGTTCTTCATCTTCCTCGGCTGCTCGGCAGCGATCTGGGGTGGCTGGCTGGAACACGCCGGGCCACGCAAGGCCGGCGTTGTATCGGCCTTGTGCTGGTGCGGCGGTCTGCTGATCTCGGCGCTGGGTATTTATACCCACCAGATCTGGCTGATGTGGATCGGCTCAGGTGTGATCGGCGGTATCGGTCTCGGTCTTGGCTATATCTCGCCGGTTTCGACCCTGATCAAGTGGTTCCCGGACAAGCGCGGCATGGCCACCGGCATGGCAATCATGGGTTTCGGTGGTGGCGCGATGGTCGGTGCGCCATTGGCGACGGCGCTGATGAGCCATTTCGCTTCGGCTGAAGGTGTTGGCGTCTGGCAGAGCTTCGTGGCCATGGCTGCGATCTACTTTGTGTTCATGATCGGTGGCGCTCTGGCTTACCGCGTGCCGCCAACGGGCTGGAAGCCTGAAGGCTGGACCGCTCCGGCGAAGAAAGCGGCGAACGCAATGATCACCAACCGTCACGTGCACGTGAATGTGGCGTGGAAAACCCCGCAATTCCGTCTGGTCTGGCTGGTGCTGTGCCTGAACGTATCCGCCGGTATCGGCATCCTCGGCATGGCTTCGCCACTGCTGCAGGAAGTGTTCGGCGGCAAATTGCTGGGTGTTGATGTGCCGTTTGGTCAGCTTGATGCCGGGCAACTGGCTTCGATCGCGGCGATTGCTGCCGGTTTCACCGGTCTGCTGAGCCTGTTTAACATCGGTGGCCGCTTCTTCTGGGCTTCGTTCTCGGACTATCTGGGCCGCAAAAACACCTACTTCGTGTTCTTCGCCCTGGGTTTTGCTCTGTACGCGCTGATTCCGAACATGGGCCATCTGGGCAACGTTGCGCTGTTCGTGGCGGCGTTCTGCATCATTCTGTCGATGTACGGCGGCGGTTTCGCCACTGTTCCGGCGTATCTGGCCGACTTGTTCGGTACGCAGATGGTTGGTGCGATCCACGGTCGTCTGCTGACGGCTTGGGCTGCGGCTGGCGTGCTGGGTCCGGTATTGGTGAACTACCTGCGTGAGTATCAGCTGAGCATCGGCGTTGAACGCGCTGCGGCTTACGACATCACCTTGTACATCCTCGCCGGCCTGCTGGTGCTGGGCTTCCTGTGCAACCTGATGGTGCGTCCGGTGGCTGACAAGTACTTCATGACCGACGCTGAGCTGGCGGCCGAACAGGCGCTGGGCCACGACAAGGGTGCTGACGCCAGCACGGTTCTGGAGTGGAAAGCCGCACCGGGCAGCAAGCCGCTGGCGATCGCTGCGTGGCTGGTGGTGGGTATTCCGTTGGCGTGGGGTGTGTGGGTGACCCTGCAGAAGACGGCGGTACTGTTTCACTAAGTAAAAACGCAGTACCCCTGTAGGAGTGAGCCTGCTCGCGATAGTGGTCTGATAGTCACAGAAATGTTGATAGTCAGGCCCTCATCGCGAGCAGGCTCACTCCTACAGTCGTTTTTGGGGTACCTGTAATGGCTTGTATGGACATGTCTACCCGCGACAGCCGGGCGTTCTATCCGTCTGCCATCTCACCTCTCGTGTTTCTGTTTGCTTCCTGCGTGCCTATAATGGCTGCCTTTTTCGCCCAATGATTTTGCGGAGCTGGTGATGGCCGAACGTAAGGCGTCTGTCGAGCGCGACACTCTGGAAACCCAGATCAAAGCCTCGATCAACCTTGATGGCACCGGAAAGGCCCGATTCGATATCGGTGTTCCTTTTCTTGAGCACATGCTGGATCAGATCGCCCGTCACGGGTTGATCGACCTGGATATCGAATGCAAGGGCGATCTGCATATCGACGACCACCATACGGTGGAAGACGTCGGTATCACCCTCGGCCAAGCATTTGCCAAAGCCATCGGCGATAAAAAAGGCATCCGTCGCTACGGTCATGCCTACGTGCCGCTCGATGAAGCGCTGTCGCGCGTCGTCATCGATTTCTCCGGTCGTCCAGGCCTGCAGATGCACGTGCCGTACACCCGCGCTACCGTCGGCGGCTTCGACGTTGACCTGTTCCAGGAATTCTTCCAGGGCTTCGTCAACCACGCGCTGGTCAGCCTGCACATCGACAACCTGCGTGGCACCAACACCCACCACCAGATCGAAACCGTGTTCAAGGCTTTCGGCCGCGCGCTGCGCATGGCCGTCGAGCTGGATGAGCGCATGGCCGGGCAAATGCCATCGACCAAAGGCGTTCTGTAATGCAGACGGTTGCAGTTATCGATTACGGCATGGGTAACCTGCATTCGGTGGCCAAGGCCCTCGAGCACGTCGGTGCCGGCAAGGTGTTGATCACCAGCGATGCGGCGGTGATTCGCGAAGCTGACCGCGTGGTGTTCCCCGGTGTTGGCGCGATTCGCGATTGCATGGCGGAGATCCGTCGCCTCGGCTTCGACTCGCTGGTGCGCGAAGTCAGTCAGGATCGTCCGTTCCTCGGTATCTGTGTCGGCATGCAAGCGTTGCTCGACACCAGCGAAGAGAACGACGGCGTCGACTGCATCGGCCTGTTCCCGGGCGCGGTGAAGTTCTTCGGCAAAGACCTGCATGAAGACGGCGAGCACCTGAAAGTCCCGCACATGGGCTGGAACGAAGTGCAGCAGAAAGTCAGCCACCCGCTGTGGCATGACATTCCGGACATGGCGCGTTTCTACTTTGTGCACAGCTACTACATTGCCGCCGCCAACGCGCGGCAGGTGGTCGGTGGCGGTCATTACGGCGTCGATTTCGCTGCGGCGCTGGCCGATGGCTCGCGTTTCGCCGTGCAGTTCCACCCGGAGAAGAGCCATACCCATGGCCTGCAATTGCTGCAGAATTTCGCCGCGTGGGACGGTCGCTGGTAAATGGCTGCCAAGAAGTCCAAACCGCCGATCCTGACCCTCACTCCCGAACAGGAGAACGAGGCCAATCGCAAGATTCAGCGGTTCATGGAAGACCGTTTCGAACTGGACCTGGGTTCGTTCGAAGCGGCGGAAATTCTTGAGCTGTTTACCCGCGAAATTGCTCCGCACTATTACAACAGGGCGATTTTCGATGTGCAGACCCACCTCAAAGAGCGGTTTGAAAGCATCGAAAGCGACCTGTGGGCGCTCGAAAAAAATTAGGAGCAGCTGCAAGCCGCAAGCTTCAAGCTGCAAGAACTGGTACACCGCATGCTCGCAGCTAGTCGCTTGCAGCTTGCCGCTCTTTTGACGAAGGAAAAAGCATGCTGATTATTCCCGCTATCGATCTTAAAGACGGTGCCTGCGTACGTCTGCGCCAGGGCCGCATGGAAGATTCCACAGTGTTCTCCGATGACCCGGTGAGCATGGCTGCCAAGTGGGTGGAGGGCGGTTGCCGCCGTCTGCATCTGGTCGATCTGAACGGCGCTTTCGAAGGCCAGCCAGTCAATGGCGAAGTCGTCACCGCAATCGCCAAGCGCTACCCGACCCTGCCGATCCAGATCGGTGGCGGTATCCGTTCGCTGGAAACCATCGAACACTACGTCAAGGCTGGCGTCAGCTACGTGATCATCGGCACCAAAGCCGTGAAAGATCCGGCGTTCGTCGCTGAAGCGTGCCGTGCGTTCCCGGGCAAGATCATCGTCGGTCTGGACGCCAAAGACGGTTTCGTCGCCACCGATGGCTGGGCTGAAATCAGCACCGTGCAGGTCATCGATCTGGCCAAGCAGTTTGAAGCCGACGGCGTGTCCTCGATCGTTTATACCGACATCGCCAAAGACGGCATGATGCAGGGCTGCAACGTGCCGTTCACCGCTGCGCTGGCCGCTGCCACCAAGATTCCGGTGATCGCCTCCGGCGGTATCCACAATCTGGGTGACATCAAGTCGCTGCTCGACGCCAAGGCGCCGGGCATCATCGGCGCCATCACGGGCCGGGCGATCTACGAAGGCACCCTCGACGTCGCCGAAGCGCAAGCTTTCTGCGATTCGTACCAAGGCTGAGGACTGACCATGGCGCTGGCCAAACGCATCATCCCTTGCCTGGACGTGGACAACGGCCGGGTCGTCAAAGGTGTGAAGTTCGAAAACATTCGTGACGCTGGTGACCCGGTGGAAATTGCCCGTCGTTATGACGAGCAGGGTGCCGACGAGATTACTTTCCTCGACATCACCGCCAGCGTCGATGGTCGCGACACCACGCTGCATACCGTCGAGCGCATGGCCAGCCAGGTGTTCATCCCGCTGACCGTCGGCGGTGGCGTGCGTACCGTGCAGGATATTCGCAATCTGCTCAATGCCGGTGCAGACAAGGTGTCGATCAACACCGCGGCTGTGTTCAACCCGGAGTTCGTCGGTGAAGCCGCGCAGCATTTCGGCTCGCAGTGCATCGTTGTCGCCATCGACGCCAAAAAAGTTTCCGGCCCGGGCGAAACCCCGCGTTGGGAAATCTTCACTCACGGCGGGCGCAAGCCGACCGGTCTCGACGCGGTCGAGTGGGCGAAGAAAATGGAAGGCCTCGGTGCCGGCGAGATCCTGCTGACCAGCATGGATCAGGACGGCATGAAAAACGGTTTTGATCTCGGCGTGACCCGCGCGATCAGCGATGCGCTGGGGATTCCGGTAATTGCTTCCGGTGGCGTCGGCAACTTGCAGCACCTGGCTGACGGCATTCTCGAAGGTCACGCTAGTGCAGTATTGGCGGCGAGTATTTTCCACTTCGGCGAATACACTGTGCAGGAAGCCAAGGCCTACATGGCCAAGCGCGGCATCGTGATGCGTTAAGCGTCAAATTCGATACAGGCCAGTGGACACCATGGCGCACCCAAGGCACTCTTGGGCACGCCATGGATTTCGGTAGCCCGACATGATCAAACGCCTGCTTCTCGTTCTCGCCAGTGTTTCTTTGTTGCTGGTCAACACGGCTCGTGCCGAGGACAGTCCCGACACCGATCTGGTGCTCCTTACCGAAAACTTCCCGCCGTACAACATGGCGAAGAACGGCAAGAACTTCGCCCAGGGCGAGAACATCAACGGTATCGCCACCGATATCGTGCGTGAGATGTTCCGGCGCTCCGGCCTCACTTACAGTCTGACTCTGCGCTTTCCCTGGGAGCGGGTGTACAAACTGGCGCTGGAAAATCCCGGCTACGGTGCTTTCGTGATGGCACGCCTGCCTGATCGCGAGAAACTCTTCAAATGGGTCGGACCGATCGGCCCTGACGACTGGATCCTGTTGGCCAAGGCCGACAGCAAGATCACCCTCGAAACCCTGAATGACGCGCGCAAGTACAAGATCGGCGCCTACAAGGGCGATGCCATTGCCGAGACGCTGACCAAGCAAGGCTTGAAGCCAGTGGTTGTGCTGCGCGATCAGGACAATGCGAAAAAGTTGGTCAATGGTCAGATCGACCTGTGGGCCACGGGGGATCCTGCCGGGCGCTATCTGGCGCGGCAGGATGGTGTGACGGGTCTCAAGACCGTGCTGCGCTTCAATAGCGCCGAACTGTATCTGGCTCTCAACAAAGACATTTCTGACGAAGTTGTCGCCAGGTTGCAGGCGGCATTGGATCAGATGCGCAAGGACGGCGTTGTCGATGAGATCATGGGGCGTTATCTGTAGCCGTTGGCAATTCTGTCGGCGCTGGCGTTTGCGTGATGGCGTTATCCGCTACTGAAGTGTCTATCGCGTCCGCGGCTTGCGGCTCTTCCTCCGGCAGGATCGGCTCATCCGGTACCGGCAATGTGTAGGCGCTGAAGTGCAAACTGTTGGCGTCGGTGTAACTGACAGCATCGGTAACGTGCGTACCGTCTGCGCGTAGCAGCGTGTATTGACTTTGCATCAGGTAGACCGCCATCGAGCTGTTTTGGGCCATGACCGCGGCGATTTCAATCGGTGTTGAGTTGAGCCAGTCGTTTGAGTGGACTTCGCATTGGGTGAACTCATTGTTCAAGCGCGCCGAAAACAGGAAAGGCCGGGACACATTACTCTTCCATTGCGCGCCGAACTCGATAGAGGTGCGGTTGGTGAATGCGCGCAGACCTTCGCTGCTCTGTGCCCGGGGTGCGGTCCAGCGCATCGTCCTGTTTTGGTTTTCGCCGTTGTAGCGATGGCATATGAGCTGATACTGATCCGTGCGTTGCAGAAGATAGAAAGGTGACTGGCGCAGTTGTTCGCGTCTGGAATATTGCGGATCTTTTACCGCGAACCAGGGAAGCCTGGCGGTGTGCGTGGATATCTCGGGTATTTGCGAAGACGGCGAAACTGCACTGTCAAGAATCGGCGCGCCGGGACGGGGATTGATCTGCAGCGGGATCTCAGTGCGCAGTGAGTAAAGGAGGAATGCAGCGGGTCTGGAATGACTGTTCCAGCCGACAAAGGTGCCGGGTGCCAGATGAATCACATTCGACGGGGCTGAGGGTGGAACGACACTCCAGGTGCTGACGCTTTGTCGGGCACCGCTGCCCTTGTCGTTCCACACCGGTTCACTGACGCCTGATGCGATGACAAGGTCGGCGCGGACACAGCGAACCGCGTTGAGTGATGGTTTTTCGTAGCCGTCGGAGCATACAGAGCCCAGTGCCACGTAACCTTCGGGTGGAACGGGTCGCCAGATTGCACCGTCCTTCCTGGATCCCGCCCCGGTATCCTTCCAGATCAGCTCGTAGTCATTTGGGCGACTCAGCGCTTTGCCTTTGCCAGGATCGGCACTGGGTGTTCCAGCCTCGCAAACCACAGCCACCACATGTCGGTCGGTAATGTTGTTGTGATGATCAATGGCCACGTCGCCCAATGGAAAATAGCCGGGAAGCACATCGGCGGCAGGAGTGGGGCGCCAGAAGGCGGCCGGTTTTGCCCGCGAACCGCTGGTGTCCCAGACGCGGAGAAACTCCGTGGTGAAGTTGATCAGCAGATTGTCGTGTCGAATGGCATCCGCTTGCCCGATCGGCGAAACGGTATCGTCATGAGTAGTCATGGTAGCTCCTGATAGCTGAAAGGCGACTCAGGGGAGTCGCGACCTGTTGCAGGTCTTACTATCCGGGGCTGGGCCCGATGGCTGGCGGTAACTATGTATCTACAGTCGTGACAACCTGTTACCGGTACACGCCATCTTTGCCATGGCCAGCCATGGCGCGATTGCTGCGCACGCTGATCATCTGTTTGATGTCGATCCACTCGATACCCTGGGCCTTCAGTCTGGGCAGTTCTCGCTCCAGCACCGCCAGAGTCTGTGGATACGGATGGCCGATGATGACGGCCGAGCCTTGTTTGCGGGCCAGGCTGATCGCCGTCTGCAACTGAGTGAAGATTGCGGCCTCAGTGCGTTCGTCATCGAGAAATACATCCCGCGAAACGCTCGCCAGATCGATTTTCTGTGCCTGCTGTGCCGCCACGGTTTGAGCGCTGGTGCGGCTGTCGACGAAAAACTTGTGGCGGCGCTGCAGCTCGCCCATCAACCACGCCATCGCCACCGGTTGCGCCGTCATGCGGCTGCCCATGTGGTTATTGATGCCAGCAGTGTACGGGACCATTTTGAATGCGGCGTTGAGGCGTTTTTGCAGTTCTTCGATCGGCAAATCCGGGTGCCAGGCATAAGGCCCGGTGGCCGGGTCCATCGGCATGTGCAGGATGACGATCTTGCCGGCGCGATGGGCTTCGCGGGCGAACTCGGTGGCGTGCGGGGTATCTGGCATGATCGCTGTGGTCACCGGGCCGGGCAGAGCCAGCACGCGGCGATCGCGGGGCAGGTTCTGCCCCAGGTCGTCGATGATCAGTGTCAGGTAGGCTTTGTGCGGCGTTGAACTGGCGGGCTCTGCATGAGCAGCACCCGCCAGACAGCACAATAAAACAAAGAGAAAACGCAGAGACATCCTCAACGGCCGGACGTAATGCTCAGACCTTTGAGCAGGCTCAGGGCCTGGGCCAATTGGTAATCGTCATCCTGCGGCATGGCTTTGGCCTTGCTGGCGGATCCGCTCGGCTTGTCCGCGCCGCCGTTGCCGTTGCCCAAGTGACCTTGCAGGTCGGCTTCCTTGAAGTATTCGCCGTCGGCCTCGCTGGTGATCTTGGCCTTGCGCACTTCGATGTCCGGCACGATGCCCTGTGCCTGAATCGAACGGCCATTTGGTGTGAAGTACAGCGCGGTGGTGATCTTCAATGCACGGTCGTTGTTCAGCGGCAGCACGGTTTGCACCGAGCCTTTGCCGAAACTGGTGGTGCCCATGACCACCGCGCGTTTCTGGTCCTGCAGGGCGCCGGCGACGATTTCCGAAGCCGAGGCGCTGCCACCGTTGATCAACACCACCATCGGCACCGCTTCGCTTTCGTCTTTGCCGGTAGCGGAGAAGCGCAGTTCGGAATTGGCGATGCGGCCTTTGGTGTAAACGATCAGGCCTTTGGTGATGAAGTGGTCGACCACTTCCACCGCCGCCTGCAACACGCCGCCCGGGTTGTTGCGCAGGTCGAGAATGATGCCGTTGAGCTTCTTGCCGTTGTCCTTGCGCAGCTTGGCCAGGGCCTTGGAAACCTCTTCGCCGGTCTTGACCTGGAACTGGGTGATGCGGATGTACGCGTAGCCGGTTTCCAGCAGTTGCGCCTTGACGCTCTTCACCTGAATCACCGCACGGGCCAGGGTCACGTCGAACGGCGTGCCGCCGTCGCGTACCAGGGTCAGGGTGATTTTCTGGCCGATCTTGCCGCGCATCTTGTCGACGGCTTCGGTCATGGTCTGGCCGCGTGTTGGCGCACCGTTGATCTTGACGATGAAGTCGCCGGCCTGAATGCCGGCCTTCGACGCCGGGGTTTCATCGATTGGCGAGACCACTTTGATGAAGCCGTCTTCGGCACCGACTTCAATACCCAGACCGCCGAATTCACCGCTGGTGCTTTCCTGTAGCTCGGTGAAATCTTCAGGGCCCAGATAGGCGGAATGCGGATCGAGGTTGCTGAGCATGCCCTTGATCGCGTTTTCCAGCAGGGTCTTGTCGTCTACCGGCTCGACGTAAGCGGCTTTGATCCGGTCCATGACCTCGGCAAAGGTGCGCAACTCTTCCAGTGGCAACGGTGCCTTGGAGGTCGCGGCAGTGCCTGCCGGAGCGACGGTCGGGGCCGGTTGCGCGGCGAACGCCAGAGGCGCGCCGATCACCAGGGCGATCGTCAGGGCCAGCGAGGTAAGGCGGGACAAATGCAGCATGTCGAACGAACTCCTGAATTAGATGGCGCGCTTATCCTTGCGCGCGGCACCATTGCGCCGGATCACTCGGGTGACCCTGCTGACGAATTGCGAAATACAGCGCTGATGTGTCCTGGCCGCCACTGTTACCGACAGTGGAGATGGACTCACCGGCTTTAACCACATCACCGGCCGACTTGAGCAGCGTCTGGTTGTGACCGTAAAGACTCAGAAAACCGTTGCCGTGGTCGAGGATCACCAGCAACCCGGCGCCGCGCAGCCAATCGGCGAACACTACGCGCCCCCCGTGTACCGCATGCACCTGGCTGCCGGCAGAGGCGCTGATCATCACGCCGTCCCACTTGGTCCGGGCATCGTCGCCACGGCTTTCGCCGAAGCGTGCCAGCAGTCGACCATCAACCGGCCACGGAAGTTTTCCCCGGGTTGCAGCAAAAGGGCCACCGAAGGTCTCGCCGCTGCTGGAGACCAGCGCGCCGGGAGTGGATCTGGCCGGTTTTCGTGGGGCGTCGCTGTTTTCAGCCTGCGCCTCACGCAAACGCTTTTTTTCCGCTTCCTGCTGGGCGATCAGCGCTTTCTGCCGCGCTTCTTCTGCCTCACGTGCCTGGCGGGCGAGGGTTTCTTCAATGGTTTTAAGGACTTTAGACAGGTCTGCCTGATCCTGCTCGCGGGCGGCGAGTTTCTGGTCGCGGGCCTTCACATCGTCATTCAGCTTGGCGAGCACCTGTTGGCGTTCCTTGCGGACTTTCTCGAGTGCTTCGCGCTGAGTGTCGAGGTCGCTTTTCTGTACCAGCAATTGCGCTTGCTGCAAACCGATGTCTTTTTCGACATTGGCCAGTTGGCGCAGGGTTTCATTGAAGCTCTTCAACTGCTCCAGACGCGCCTGGCTCAGGTAATCGTAATAGGTCAGGGTGCGGGCGAATTTCTCGGGGTTCTGCTGGTTGAGCAGCAGCTTGAGGTATTCCTGCCGACCGTTCTGATAAGCCGCACGGGCCTGAATGGCGATCAGTCGCTGCTGTTCAGTGCGCGCGCTCTGGAGTTTTTTTTTCTCTGCATCGAGACGCTGCAGCTCGGATTCGCTTTTCTGCAGTTCTTTCTGCAGCGCATCGACTTGCTTCTGCAGCTTGCCCAGCTCGGTTTCAGTGCCCTTGAGTTCTTTCTGCACGCCGGACTTTTCTTCCTGGACTTTGCCCAGCAGCTTTTTCAGCTCGGCAATGTCCTGACGCGTGGCGTCCAACTGCTGTTGGGTTTGCGCGCGCTCGTCAGCGAAGGCCGGTTGGAGCAGGCAGGTCAGAGCAAGGGCGATCAGGACGCGAAGCATAGGGGCGGGCGGCACCAGGGTAATGGACGGCCTAGTATGCCCGCCCGAGGCTGCAAAAAAAACGCCCAATTGGGGCTGTGTGATAACTGGCCTGAAAAACACCACAAACCAATGTAGGAGTGAGCCTGCTCGCGATGGCTTACTGACATTCAACAGAGTAGTTGACTGTCAGATGGCTATCGCGAGCAGGCTCACTCCTACAGGGTTTTGC
The DNA here is from genome assembly GCF_054070155.1 of Pseudomonas sp. SDT291_1_S447. Taxonomy (NCBI): domain Bacteria; kingdom Pseudomonadati; phylum Pseudomonadota; class Gammaproteobacteria; order Pseudomonadales; family Pseudomonadaceae; genus Pseudomonas; species Pseudomonas sp. SDT291_1_S447. The sequence continues at coordinate 30,003 of NZ_JBSVXS010000027.1, read as the reverse complement.
GGTGTTTCGGCGATGCGGGTCAGACCAGAATCGAGGTGCCAGTCATTTCCGTCGGTTTTTCCAGACCCAGCAGTTTCAGCATGGTCGGCGCCACGTCCGCCAGCACGCCGCCTTCACGCACTTTCAAATCGCGCTTGCCGACATAAATGAACGGCACTGGCTCGGTGGTGTGCGCGGTGTGCGCTTGCCCGGTGGATTCATCGGCCATTTGCTCGACGTTGCCGTGGTCAGCAGTGATCAGTGCCTCGCCACCGACCTTTTCCAGCGCATCGACAATGCGACCCACGCAAGTATCGAGGCATTCAACCGCCTTCACGGCGGCGTCGAACACGCCGCTGTGGCCAACCATGTCGCCGTTGGCGTAGTTGACCACGATCACGTCGTAACGCTGGTTTTCGATGGCGTCGACGATGCGGTCGGTCACCTCAGGTGCGCTCATTTCCGGCTGCAAGTCATAGGTAGCGACTTTCGGCGACGGGATCAGGATGCGCTCTTCACCCGGGAACGGTTCTTCGCGACCACCGGAGAAAAAGAAGGTCACGTGCGCGTATTTCTCGGTTTCGGCGATGCGCAGCTGGGTTTTGCCGTTCTTCGCCAAATAATCGCCCAGCACGTTTTCCAGGCTGCCCGCGGCGAATGCCGATGGCGCCGGAATGCTCGCGGCGTATTGGGTCAGCATGACGAAACCGGCCAGTTTCGGCTGACGTGCGCGTTCGAAATCCTTGAAGTCGTCTTCGACGAACACGCGAGTCAGCTCGCGGGCACGGTCGGCGCGGAAGTTCATGAACACCACGGCATCGCCGTCTTCGACTTTCACCGGCTCACCGATGGTAGTGGCTTTGACGAATTCGTCGCTCTCGCCGCGAGCGTAAGCAGCATCCAGACCTTCCTGGGCGGTGGCCGCGTGGAATTCGCTGTTGCCGTCGACGATCAGGTTGTACGCCTGAGCAACACGATCCCAGCGGTTGTCACGGTCCATGGCGAAGTAGCGACCGATGATGCTGGCGATACGGCCCTTGCCCAGTGCCTGGAAAGTCGCATCGAGCAGCTCGATCGACGAGGCGGCGCTTTTCGGCGGCGTGTCGCGGCCATCGAGGAAGGCGTGCAGGTAGATTTTTTCAGCACCGCGCTTGAAGGCCAGTTCGGCCATGGCGATCAGGTGATCCTGGTGGCTGTGTACGCCGCCATCGGACAGCAGGCCCATGAAGTGCACGGCTTTGCCGGCAGCCACGGCTTTATCCACAGCGGCGCAGATGGTCGGGTTCTCGAAGAACTCGCCGTCGCGGATCGACTTGGTCACGCGCGTGAAGTCCTGATACACCACGCGGCCGGCGCCAAGGTTCATGTGACCGACTTCGGAGTTGCCCATCTGGCCGTCCGGCAGACCGACGTCCATGCCGCTGCCCGAGATCAAGCCGTTCGGCACAGTGGCCCAGAGGCGATCGAGAACAGGCTTCTTTGCCGCAAAAACGGCGTTGGATTCGGGGCTGTCGCTGTGACCGAAGCCGTCGAGAATCATCAGGACCAAAGGTTTAGGCGTAGTCGTCATGGAATCCACTCGTGGCTAATAAAGAAGAGGGCGATGGAAAAGGGAGTTGGAGTTTAAAGCTAAGTTCCGACCGCGTCACCGCCGGACGGGGTTTGGCCGACCATAGTGGCTGTGTATACTGGCCGACATTTTAACGCCCTGGAACCTCCTTCGATGGTTGCTCACCTGATTGAATTTGCCACTAACCACTACATTCTTGTCGGTATCTTCGTCGTACTGCTGGCTCTGCTGCTGGCGCACACGATGCAGGGCGGCGGTAAAAGCCTGAGCACTGGTGAGCTGACTGCACTGGTCAACAAAGACGCAGGCGTAGTGGTAGACATCCGTCCGGCCAAGGATTTCGCTGCCGGCCACATCGTTGGCGCGGTGAACATTCCTCAGGACAAACTGGCTGCGCGCACCGCCGAGCTGGAAAAGCACAAGGCCAAGACCATTATTCTGGTCGACGCCTTGGGCCAGACCGCCGGCACCCATGCCCGCGAGCTGATGAAATCCGGCTTCACCGCCGCCAAGCTATCCGGCGGGATTTCCAGCTGGAAAGGCGACAACCTGCCGCTGGTGAAGTGATATGAGTGAAGTCATCGTCTACTCCAGCGATTACTGCCCTTATTGCTCGCGAGCCAAGTACCTGCTCGAGAACAAAGGCGTGGCCTTCAAAGAGATCAAGGTCGATGGCAAGCCGCAGGTGCGCGCCGAAATGACCCAGAAAGCCGGACGCACGTCCGTGCCGCAGATCTGGATCGGCAGCAAGCACATCGGCGGTTGTGACGATTTGTATGCCCTGGAGCGCGCCGGCAAGCTCGACGCGCTGCTCAAGGCCTGAACGGCTGCACCTACGTACAGCACTCCCTAAAAGACCCAAGATCGATAAGGATCTGAGATGACTGACCAACAGAACACTGCAGCCAGCGAAGAAGAAACCGCACCGCAATTTTCCTTGCAGCGCATCTACGTACGCGACCTGTCCTTCGAAGCCCCGAAAAGCCCGGCGATCTTCCGCCAGCAGTGGGACCCGGCGGTCGGCCTGGATCTGAACACTCGCCAGAAAGCGCTGGAAGGTGATTTCTACGAAGTCGTGCTGACCCTGTCCGTTACCGTGAAAAACGGTGAAGAAGTCGCCTTCATCGCTGAAGTGCAACAGGCCGGTATCTTCCTGATCAAGAACCTCGATGCGGCCTCGATGAGCCACACCCTGGGTGCGTTCTGCCCGAACATTCTGTTCCCGTACGCGCGCGAAACCCTGGACAGCCTGGTGACCCGTGGTTCGTTCCCGGCGCTGATGCTGGCTCCGGTGAACTTCGACGCCCTGTACGCGCAAGAGCTGCAGCGCATGCAGGAAAGCGGCGAGACGCCAACCGTTCAGTAAGACGGTTTAGCAACACCCCATGTGGGAGCGAGCCTGCTCGCGAAGAGGGCGTGTCAGATGACAGATTTGTCGACTGATACACCGCTTTCGCGAGCAGGCTCGCTCCCACATTTGTTTTGCGGTGTTATTTGAAGTCGTTCTGGCGCCAGGCTTCGTACACGGCGACCGCGACGGTGTTGGACAGATTCAGGCTGCGGCAGCCTTCGCGCATCGGCAGGCGCAGGCGCTGTTCTGGCGGCAGGGCGTCGAGCACTTCCGGCGGCAGGCCACGGCTTTCCGGGCCGAAGATGAACGCATCGCCTGGAACAAACGCGGCATCATGAAACGGTCGCGAACCCTTGGTGGTGAACGCAAACAGTCTTGGGTTGCCCAGGCTTTCCAGGCAACTGGCCAGGTCCGCGTGACGTTGCAGCGTGGCATATTCATGGTAATCGAGACCGGCACGGCGCAAGCGCTTGTCGTCCATCTCGAAGCCCAGCGGTTCGATCAAATGCAGGTGGCAGCCGCTGTTGGCGCACAGCCTGATAACGTTGCCGGTATTCGGCGGAATTTCTGGTTGAAAAAGGATGACGTGAAACATGCACGGCTCCGAAGGTAAAGATGAGCGGCATTCTACGCCGCCTGTGGACAACCGTTCGAAACTATTCCCGCGGGTGATCGGTTCGCTGGCGATTGTCGGACTGATGATTGGCTTGATGATCGGCCGCCTGACCACGCCGGATCCGACTGTGTTACAGCAAGTCGAGGTCAGCGAAAGCGGGTTGGTGCTGTGGTTCAACAACGAACCGAAGCTGCACGGTGAAATCATCGATGGCACGCTGGCGCTGCTGTTTCAGGCCGAAGGCCGGCCGCAGAAGGGCCAGCTCAAACTCAACGGCAAAGACGTCAACTGGCGCACGCGAGCGAGTGACGGCGGGTTGTTGCTGACAGTGCTGGCAGCGCGGCCGCTGCAGGGTGACTGGGCCGGCAGCAAGGTCGATGAGCGTTGGCGGCTTGAGATTCGATTGGAAGCGAACTGAGCCGAGACTAACCGTCCGGCTTGGTCACTCCTACGCTTATTGACGCCGTTTCCCACTACAAAAATCTGTTTTTCCGCTCTCCCTCTTGGCGTGCGCACGCTATCGTGCGGTTCTTCTTTAAACCGGCAGGATGCCGAAACCGTCGTTCCTTGCGTGAATGCCAGGGGCGAGTTCTTCAAGGATGAAAAACATGCCAGTAAAACCACCTCGCGGTGGCAATACCCACGTGGATGTTCCCGTTGGCCCGAGCCGCCCCGGTGATGTGGATACTTCGCTCCCCGATCCATCGATCCGCAGAGGCGTCGACTCAGGTCTTGCGCTCGATGACCTGCAGCTGCGAGCCGGGCCATCGCGCGATACACACGCTGATGTCATCCGCCCGGAGCCGGCCGTGCTGGTTCAAATGACTGCCGTTGACATCCGACATCCGGCAGCCGCGCCGCTACTGGAGAATTACTTGATCGGCGCCAGAATAACGCTTCCAGATGCCGACAGCCGCGGCCTCAGGGTGTTTAACAAGCGTACTTACGTCGATCTGTCAGAGGGCGGCACTGTTCTGGTTGCAATGGATCCGGTCAATGCAACGTATCGCGCACGGTTACCCAATGAGCGGCATCCTTCCGGCCCCGAGTTGGTGCGCGACATTGACAGCGGTCTCTGGCATCCACGCGAAGGCGTTGACTTGACCCTTCGAGCACAAGTGAAAAAAAGCCTTCCGGAACTGTCCGATCGACAAGCGGATGACTTTGTATCCCGGTTTGGTGACAAGGAGACGTTAGAGACTGAACTCAAACGCATTCAACTGGGTTTGCCGCAGTTGGAGCGTGAGCTCAGCACCTGGACGAATGCCCTCAAGGACTCTCCCGGCGCCGAGTACGCGAGTCGACTGTCACTGAGTGCCAAGCTGATTCAACTGTACAAGTGGCAAGGCGACGATCTCGATCCTTGGGGGCGAGTCTATCGCGGCGGGCGAATGGCGGGTTTCAGGCTGGATATCAATCTGAGCGAATGGCCCATGCAAAGGGCTCCACTTTTTTCTACACCCATCAATTCCGTTGTTTCTCTTACCCTGAGAGGTTTTTCGTCACAAACACCGAAGGATTTCTTCGCCGGGTTTCCCAGCCTTGGAACATTGAGGACGTCAGGCCAGGTGTATGGACTGCCTGACGGAGTCGGACGGCTCACGGAGTTGCGCGTGGCGGACTTGAGTAATCCTCTGCTCCACCTTTCGCTAGCCGATATTGAACAATTGAAACAGCTGCCACGTTTGCGCGAGCTGAACCTGGAAGGCCATCCCCTCGGGTATGGTTTTTCGATACGCGATATGACTGAGTTGCGGGTGTTGAAACTGGGTAATACCAGTCTTGTCGGTCTGCCTGGCGGACTGAGCGAGTTGGCCGGATGGTCGCGGTTACAGGTATTGGATCTTCAACGAAATCCTTTTATAGGGCGTGCGCCTGACGTTACCGGGATGTCCGCGCTGCGGGTATTGAATCTGACGCAGACCGGTATCAGCCAGATCCCTGGCGGGCTGGGCACCGGGAATGGCCCCAAAGGCTTGGAAATATTGAAACTCGGCGAAAATTCGCTGTTTGATGCGCCTTCGCTCGAAGGAATGAGCAAGTTGCGGGAACTTGATCTTTCCAGCACGGATATCGACAAGTTTCCCGACGGCATCACGTCTGAAATTCCCGCGACAGTATTGAATCTCGCGAACAATCGAATCAGATCGATTCCCGAATCAGTGGAGCTTAGAGCAGGCTTCAACTTGACCGGAAATCCTATTACAGACCCCGCGTCCCTGCGGCGATTGATATTTGCGCGTCGACAAACGGGCACCGATATCTGGTTGGGAGTAGAGAGCGTTGATCCGTCGGCGGATCTCTGGCTACGACATGTGCCACACGCGCAAGCTCCAGAGAAACTGGCGCTTTGGGACAGGTTGAACAGCTTTTCTGAAAGCAGTTTGTTCTCGCGGATTCGAAATCTGAGCCGTACGCCTGAATTCTTCGTAGAACGTCAGCTATTGGAGCGCCGGGTCTGGGCGTTTCTCGAAAGTTTCGAAAAGGCAGGCGCTGTTGAACGGTCTCGCCTCAGGGACGTAGCCAGGAAGGAAACGAGTCCAGGAAAGATGCTGGAAAGGCTGGAGGAGGAAATAAAGGCACTTGATCCCGGGCGACAGAATCAGCCCTTGCATCATCTACCCAAGCGTCCGAGGCTCGACTGACCTCGGGGCTGCGGCGTAAAAGCGGGAATCCCTGACCTGCCTGTATCAGGGTTCCCAAAACGGGGTGGACTTCGCTGTGAGCGTCAGTCCGGTGTAAAGAGGGAACCCCCGGCCTGCCTGTACCAAGGATCCCAAAACGGTGGGCGCATCGCGTTGCGGTGTGCGCCCGGTATAAAGAGGGGAATCCCCGGCCTGCCTGTACCAAGGTCCCCGAAACGGGTGGTGAAACGAATCACCTTGTAAGACGTATTGCAGGGTGCGTGCCAGGTTTTAATCTGTTGAAACAAAAAAGCTGATCAGAAACACGAAAGCCCCGGAATTCGGGGCTTTCATGTTTTTGGACAGTGGGTTTTTTGGTTTTTTCAGGAAGGAGTGTGGCGATGCAGCTGTGCGCGATCGCGGGTCATTGTGCATTGATGCGGTGCACGGGGGCCCCTCACCCTAACCCTCCCGAAACGTCGGACCGCCCATAGGGAGAGGGGACTGACCGAGTTGCCCGGTCAAATTACGCCGACCTGAGATACCGAGCCGAACTCAGGCCTCGAAGCCACCTGAAATCGGCTCCCTTTTCCCTCTCCCCCTTGGGGAGAGGGCTGGGGTGAGGGGGATCGATCCTGAGTACACAACCATCCTCAAGCGAACAAGGTTTTAACCCTCATCCCCTTCATCATCATCCCCACCATCAACCTTCATCCCCAATTCCTTGATCTTGCGCGTCAGGGTATTACGCCCCCAACCCAACAACACCGCCGCATCACGCCGCCGCCCCGCCGTGTGCTTCAGCGCCGTCTCGATCATGATCCGCTCAAATGCGGGCACCGCACTGTCGAGCAAACTCGACTGGCCACGCGCCAACGCCTGATCGGCCCACTGACGCAGCGCCTGCTCCCAGTTGGTCACCGGTGCCGAGTCCTGCGGCAGGCTCAACAGCTCCGGTGGCAAGTCGCTGATGTGCACTTCGCGCCCGGACGCCATCACGGTGATCCAGCGGCAGGTGTTCTCCAACTGCCGCACGTTACCGCCCCACGGCAGGTTCTTCAGGTACTCCTCAGTCTCGCTTTTCAGCAGCTTCGGCTCCACGGCCAGTTCTTGCGCGGCGCGGCTGAGGAAGTGCTTGGCGAGGGTCGGGATGTCTTCGCGACGATCCGACAGGCGCGGGATGTGGATGCGGATGACGTTGAGGCGATGGAACAAGTCCTCACGGAATTTGCCGGCGTGTACCAGGGTTTCCAGATTCTGGTGCGTCGCGGCGATGATGCGTACATCGACTTTCACCGGCACATGCCCGCCTACGCGGTAGAACTCACCATCGGCCAGAACTCGCAGCAAACGGGTTTGCGTATCCGCCGGCATGTCGCCGATTTCATCAAGGAATAGCGTGCCGCCGTCAGCCTGTTCAAAGCGCCCGCGACGCAGATTCGCCGCGCCAGTGAACGCGCCTTTCTCATGGCCGAACAGCTCGGATTCCATCAGATCCTTGGGGATCGCCGCCATGTTCAGCGCAATGAACGGCGAGGCCGCGCGCGGGCTGTGGCGGTGCAGGGCGTGGGCGACCAGTTCTTTACCGGTACCGGATTCGCCGTTGATCAGCACGGTGATGTTGGAGTGGCTCAAGCGGCCGATGGCGCGAAACACTTCCTGCATCGCCGGCGCTTCGCCGATGATTTCCGGGGTGCGGGTCAGGGCCGGCACGACTTCCAGGCCTTGCTGCTCTTGCGCATGCTGATTCGCGCGCTTGACCAGCGACACCGCTTCATCAACGTCGAACGGCTTCGGCAAATACTCAAACGCACCGCCCTGATACGAGGCGACAGCGCTGTCCAGATCGGAGTGAGCGGTCATGATGATGACCGGCAACCGTGGATGCTGCTCGCGGATCCGCGCCAGAAGGTCCAGACCACTGGCACCCGGCATGCGGATATCGGAAATGATCACGTCAGGCTGCTGACGGGCCAGACGACTCATCACGCCATCGGCGCTGTCGAAGCTCTGGGTGGTCATGCCTTCCTGCTGCAAGGCCTTTTCCAGAACCCAACGGATAGAACGGTCGTCATCGACGATCCACACGGTTTCACTACGGCTCATGTCGATGTGGCTCCTTGTTCCAGTGGCAGAAAGATCGAGAACGTGGTGTGGCCTGGATGGCTGTCACACTCGATCAGACCCTGGTGCTGGCTGATGATGTTCTGGGTAATGGCCAGGCCCAGCCCGGTACCGTCCGGGCGTCCGCTGACCATGGGAAAGAAAATGGTTTCCTGAAGTTCCGCCGGGATCCCGGGGCCGTTGTCGATGATCTCGATCTTGGTCACCAGACGATGGCGGACGTGGCCGATGGTGAACTGGCGCATGGTCCGGGTGCGCAGGCTGATGCGGCCCAGGCGCAGTTCGTTCTGGCTACTGATCGCTTGCATCGCGTTGCGCACGATGTTCAACACCGCCTGAATCATTTGCTCGCGGTCGATCAATACGTCGGGAATGCTTGGGTCGTAATCGCGCACCAAGGTGATGCAGCCCTGGCTTTCGGCTTCGACCAGTTGGCAGACGCGCTCCAGCACTTCGTGGACGTTGCACATCGCCAGCGACGGCAGTTTGTTCGAGCCGAGCATGCGGTCAACCAGATTGCGCAGGCGGTCGGCCTCTTCAATGATCACGTTGGTGTAATCACGCAGGCTGTCTTCCGGCAGTTCGCGGGCCAAAAGTTGCGCGGCGCCACGGATGCCACCCAGCGGGTTCTTGATCTCGTGGGCGAGGCCGCGCACCAGCATCTTGCTGGTTTCCTGTTTGGACAGCTGCGCCTCTTCCTTGGTGATCCGCAGCAAGCGGTCACGCGGGTGGACTTCCAGCAGCAACATCGTGGCGCCGTTGCTGAGGATCGGCGTCACCGCGTAATCCACAGTAAGGGTTTGGCCGGTGAGCGCGGTGAGCATGGCTTCGCGTTTGGTAAACGGATGCGCCTGCTCCACGGCCTGGCGCAGGGAATTCAGCGCCTCGGTGGATTCGGTGAACAACTCGCTGATGAATTGGCCATGGCTGCGCTGCCCGCTGATGGCGAGCAGCATCTCCGCCGCCGGGTTCATGTACTCAAGGCGCAATTCGGCGTCGAGCAGGATGGTGGCGGTGGTCAGGTTGTCGAGCAGCAAACGGTGAATTGCGTCGCTAATAGTCATCGGAGCCTCTTTTGGGGGCGGAGCGTGCGCAACAAGCAAGCGTCGGTATCGGGAAAATGCAAAAACCAAACCAAGGCTCCGAAAAGAAGCGCTTAACCCGTGAAACAGGCGTTTGACGCTCGTTTGCGTGGCACAGGGCCAGCTCTCACGGGTAGTTTCGAACCAAAATGGGTTGGATTGTGGGTACGGTGCAGCCTATTGCACCAATATAGTGCGCAAAGCTGAGCGGCGTTAGAAGAAACGCAGGAAGGGGTTTTTTGGTTCGGGCGGTTTGTCTTTCAGTGGGCATTCTGGACGGATGCCGTAGTCGTCCTTGGTGCAAGGTTTGACCTGACGCTTCTGCGCAAGCGAGATGCGCAGCATATGGAAGGGCTGGTTGGCGGTGCGTTCGACGGTACGGCCTTCGGTGTCAAGGATTTCCACGGAAAGGTTGTGGCTGCCACGATCAATGTTGTTCAGCGGGAACACTGGACTGAGGCCTGGCTCGCCCGTGGCCTGTCCGTCCAGTAGCAGGCGATAACGGTGACCTCGCTGTAGTCCGGGCTCGCTGGTGACGCTGACAATGATTTCACCTGCGCTGCTGCGAATCGTGGCATCGGGTTCAGGTATCAGAATGCGCAGCATGTCGTAATGGAATAGAGGCTGCTCGACGGATTTTTTCGCGGTGGTGACCGGCGCGGCGGCCGTTGGGTTGGGCGACATGCGATTGCTGGTTGCGATGGGCACTCGCTTGGCGTTGCCGCGCGGTTGGTCGGTGTAGACGCGATTGCCCTGCGCATCGGTATAGGTGAAGACCTCAGCCGATGCTTGCAGCGTCAGCAGTGCCAACACAGTGATAAGCCACGCGCGAATCATGGCTTGTGTACTCGCTGTACGCTAAGGGCCGCTGGCGGGCTCTGCTGAATGATCGTCTGCCCGTCGATCACTTGCACGGCGAGACGATGTTCGCCGCGATCCACGTTCACCAGTTGCAGGATCGGCACGTTGCTCGGCTGACCGTAGGGTTCATCGTCCAATACCAGTCTTAATTGATGCGGTGGCCGCAGGCGCGGTTTGATCAGCACGTTGACGGTGAACGTGCCGTTATTGGCGCGCAGGGCTTCTTCGGTGGGCAGGCCGGCGATTTCCAGAATCTCATAGGCATCGCTGCGTGCCGGCTGGCGATTGTCCGTGCCAGAGGGGGCCGGTGCGCTGGGCGCCTGAGGCTCGACACGGTTGAGCGGCGGCAACTCCACGGGCTGCGCCTGCACGCCGTCTGGCGAGTGATCGCTGTACACCGTGTTGCCATTGGCATCGGTGTACTTGTAGATCTGCGCGGCGGCGGGCAGGGCGATCAGCAGCAGTATGTAGATAAAGATGCGACCCATGAAATCGACCGGGATTGAAAACGATGGGATGCAGCATAGGACAGACGCGGCGGTTGGCCCAACTCGGCACACATCCGGAGATCATTCAGGCGCCACAAATCCCCTGTGGGAGCGAGCCTGCTCGCGAATGCGGTGCGTCATTGGCGGTGATGGCGACTGATACGACGCCTTCGCGAGCGGGCTCGCTCCCACAGGGATCTGCGTGACGCCATAAATCGCAGGCAATAAAAAAGGCCTCCCGAAGGAGGCCTCTTTCACTCACGCCGCGTAGCGCAGCGCTACCGGATCAGCAGCTGTAGTACAGCTCATATTCCAATGGGTGTACGAAGGTACGGACCTTGATTTCTTCTTCGGATTTCAGCGCGATGTAAGCGTCGATGAAGTCGTCGGAGAACACGCCGCCCTTGGTCAGGAACGCACGGCCTTTATCCAGCTCTTCCAGAGCTTCTTTCAGGCTGCCGCAAACTTGCGGGATCTCTTTCGCCTCTTCAGGCGGCAGGTCGTACAGGTTTTTGTCGGCAGCGTCGCCTGGGTGGATCTTGTTCTGGATACCGTCCAGGCCAGCCATCAGCAGTGCTGCGAAAGCCAGGTACGGGTTGGCAGCCGGATCCGGGAAACGCGCTTCGATACGACGGCCACGTGGGCTGTTGACGTAAGGAATACGGATCGACGCGGAACGGTTGCGAGCCGAGTAGGCCAGCATCACCGGCGCTTCGAAACCTGGCACCAGACGCTTGTAGGAGTTGGTGGCCGGGTTGGTGAAGCCGTTCAGTGCCTTACCGTGCTTGATGATACCGCCGATGAAGTACAGAGCGGTTTCGGACAGGCCGGCATAGCCTTCGCCAGCGAAGGTGTTCTTGCCATCTTTGGCGATGGACATGTGCACGTGCATACCCGAACCGTTGTCACCGTACAGTGGCTTCGGCATGAAGGTAGCGGTGCGGCCGTAGGCGTCAGCCACGTTGTGGACAACGTATTTCAGCGTCTGAACTTCGTCAGCTTTTTTCACCAGGGTGTTGAACTTGACACCGATTTCGTTCTGACCGGCAGTTGCCACTTCGTGGTGGTGAACTTCAACGGTCTGGCCCATTTCTTCCAGTGCGTTGCACATGGCAGTACGGATTTCGTGATCGTGGTCGAACGGCGGAACCGGGAAGTAACCACCTTTGATACCTGGACGGTGGCCTTTGTTGCCGCCTTCGATGTCCTGGTCGGACATCCACGAACCTTGTTCGGAGTAGATCTTGAACATCGAACCGGAGATGTCGGACTTGAACTTCACTTCGTCGAAGATGAAGAACTCAGGCTCTGGACCGGCGAATACGGTGTCACCGATACCGGTGGTCTTCAGGTATTCCTCGGCACGGTGAGCGATGGCGCGCGGGTCGCGATCGTAACCTTGCATGGTCGACGGTTCGATGATGTCGCACACCAGGATCAGGGTGGCGTCTTCGGTGAACGGGTCGAGCACGGCAGTTTCGTCGTCCGGCAGCAGGATCATGTCGGAGGCTTCGATGCCTTTCCAGCCAGCGATGGAGGAACCGTCGAACATCTTGCCGACTTCGAAGAAGTCGTCTTCCAGCGCATCGCGAGCCGGCATGGTCACGTGGTGCTGAGTGCCTTTGGTGTCCGTGAAGCGCAGATCAATCCACTTGACGTCATGATCTTTGATGAGTTGAACCGACTTCGACATAGTGTCCTCCGGGTGAATTAGGGCTGGTAGTGGATGCCCTTAATAGTGGTGATGCCGGCGCGAATACTCTGCCAAGGCAACCTGCCTCACAAGGGAGCAAATTGCATGCCAGTGCCCCAGCATGGGTTTTTTGCCCCAAATTCACGCTTATTAAGGTGCGGAGCTTCTTAAAGCAGAAAATATCGCCCTTTAATGTAGCGTCACAATCTGCAAATGACCTGTTTTGGTGCATACAAAACCTTCTGCACATTAACTGGTTAAACCTTGAGCAATTTCCGCTATAATCCGCGCCCCCCTTTTTCGGCTGGCCGTTCGCGCGCTGTTTTCATGAAACTAATCGTAAAAGTCTTCCCCGAGATCACCATCAAAAGCCGACCTGTCCGGACGAAGTTCATCCGCCAGTTGGCCAAGAACATCCGCACCGTGCTCCGTGACCTGGACCCGGCCGTGGTGGTGAACGGTGTGTGGGACAATCTCGAGCTGGAAACCCGCGTAACCGACGCCAAAGCCTTGAAAGAGATGGGTGAGCGCCTGACCTGCATGCCGGGCATCGCGCACTTTCTGCAGATCGACGAGTACCCGCTGGGCGACTTCGACGACATCACCGAGAAGTGCAAAGAGCACTACGGCGCTGCACTGGCCGGGAAGATTTTCTCGGTGCGTTGCAAGCGTGCCGGCAAGCACGCGTTCAGCTCGATGGACGTTGAAAAATACGTTGGCAGCAAGCTGCGCCGTGAGTGCGGTGCCGCCGGTATCGACCTGAAAGCGCCGGAAATCGAAGTCCGGATCGAAGTTCGCGACAAACGGTTGTTTGTGATCCACAGCCAGCACAACGGCATCGGCGGTTACCCGCTGGGTGCGTTGGAGCAGACGCTGGTATTGATGTCCGGCGGCTTTGACTCGACCGTTGCGGCTTACCAGATCATTCGTCGCGGCCTGATGACGCACTTCTGCTTCTTCAATCTGGGCGGTCGTGCCCACGAATTGGGCGTGATGGAAGTCGCGCATTTCATCTGGAAGAAGTACGGCAGCTCGCAACGCGTGCTATTTGTCAGTGTTCCGTTCGAAGAAGTGTTGGGCGAAATTCTCGGCAAAGTCGATAACAGTCATATGGGCGTCGTATTGAAGCGTATGATGTTGCGCGCGGCTTCCAACATCGCCGATCGCCTGCATATCGAAGCGCTGGTCACCGGCGAGGCGATCTCCCAGGTGTCGAGCCAGACGCTGCCAAACCTGTCGGTGATCGACTGCGTGACCGACAAACTGGTCCTGCGTCCGCTGATCGTGGCGCACAAGCAGGACATCATCGACACGGCCAACGAGATCGGCACCGCCGATTTCGCCCGGCACATGCCGGAATACTGCGGAGTCATTTCGGTCAATCCGAAGACCGCCGCCAAACGCGGTCGCGTTGAGCACGAAGAGAAAGAATTCGACATGGCGGTGCTCGAGCGTGCGCTCGAAAACGCCAAACTGGTGCCGATCGATCGGGTGATCGACGAATTGGGCCAGGACGTACAGATTGAAGAAGTCAGCGAAGCACTGGCCGGCCAGATCGTGATCGACATCCGTCACCCGGATGCCGCCGAGGATGAGCCGCTGGAACTCGCTGGCGTAGAAGTACAGACGATGCCGTTCTACGCAGTGAACGCTCGTTTCAAGGAGCTGGATCCGACTCGCCAGTACCTGCTGTATTGCGACAAAGGCGTGATGAGTCGCCTGCATGCTCACCATTTGCTCAGTGAGGGGCATGCCAATGTGCGCGTTTATCGACCGAGCTAAGTGCCCGGGGCTGTTTGCCTGTGGCCTGCGTCACCGGCCCCCCGACACCGCCGTCAAGCTGTAACGGCCATGCCGGACACTACTGCTAATCGCTGCCAAGACTTGTCAGCAAACCGAATCCTCTGATCGAGATACACAAGTGATCGAAAATCTACGCAACATCGCCATCATTGCCCACGTTGACCATGGTAAAACCACCCTGGTAGACAAACTCCTGCGTCAATCCGGCACTCTGGAGCGCAACGAGCTCAACGACGAGCGCGTGATGGACTCCAACGACCAGGAAAAAGAGCGCGGTATTACCATTCTGGCGAAAAACACCGCCATCAACTGGAACGGCTACCATATCAACATCGTGGACACCCCGGGCCACGCCGACTTCGGCGGCGAAGTTGAACGCGTAATGTCGATGGTTGACTCCGTTCTGCTGCTGGTTGACGCTCAAGACGGCCCTATGCCGCAAACTCGTTTCGTGACCAAGAAGGCTTTCGAAGCCGGCCTGCGTCCAATCGTGGTAATCAACAAGGTTGACCGTCCAGGCGCGCGTCCGGACTGGGTTCTGGACCAGATCTTCGACCTGTTCGACAACCTCGGTGCTACCGAAGAACAACTGGACTTCCAGGTTGTGTACGCCTCGGCCCTGAACGGTATTGCCGGTCTGGATCACACCGCCATGGCGGAAGACATGACCCCGCTGTACCAAGCGGTCGTCGACCACGTTCCGCCTCCGGCTGTTGACCGTGATGGCGCGTTCCAGATGCAGATCTCCGCTCTGGACTACAACAGCTTCCTGGGTGTTATCGGCGTTGGCCGTATCGCTCGTGGCCGCGTCAAGCCGAACACCCCGGTTGTGGCGATCGGTGCCGACGGCAAGCGCCGTAACGGCCGTATCCTGAAACTGATGGGTCACCACGGTCTGCACCGCATCGACGTTGAAGAAGCTGCAGCAGGCGATATCGTTTGCATCAGCGGTATGGACTCGCTGTTCATCTCCGACACCCTGTGCCACCCGGACACTGTCGAGGCGATGAAGCCTCTGACCGTTGACGAGCCAACCGTTTCGATGACCTTCCAGGTAAACGACTCGCCATTCTGCGGTAAAGAAGGCAAGTTCGTGACGTCCCGTAACATCAAGGACCGTCTGGACAAAGAGCTGCTGTACAACGTTGCACTGCGCGTTGAAGAAGGCGACACCGCTGACAAGTTCAAGGTTTCCGGCCGTGGTGAGCTGCACCTCTCGGTACTGATCGAAACCATGCGTCGCGAAGGCTTCGAGCTGGCCCTGGGCCGTCCTGAAGTAATCATTCGTGAAGTGAACGGCGTTAAACAAGAACCGTTCGAAAACGTGACCATCGACATCCCTGAAGAAGCTCAGGGCAAGGTCATGGAAGAAATGGGTCTGCGTAAAGGCGACCTGAGCAACATGGTGCCGGATGGCAAGGGCCGTGTTCGTCTGGAATACAACATCCCTGCTCGCGGTCTGATCGGTTTCCGTAACCAGTTCCTGACCCTGACCAACGGTGCTGGCATCCTGACCTCGATCTTCGATCGCTACGACACCGTCAAGTCGGGCCACATGTCCGGCCGTCAGAACGGCGTTCTGGTTTCGGTTGAAACCGGTAAGGCACTGACCTACTCGCTGGAAACCCTGCAGGCTCGTGGCAAGCTGTTCGTAGAACACGGTCAAGAGATCTACAACGGTCAAATCGTTGGTCAGAACAGCCGCGACAACGACCTGGGTGTAAACCCAACCAAAGGCAAGAAGCTCGACAACATGCGTGCTTCGGGTAAAGACGAAACCATCGCTCTGGTACCACCTGTTCGCTTCACTCTGGAACAGGCTCTGGAATACATCCAGGAAGACGAGCTGTGCGAAGTTACTCCTAAGTCCATCCGTCTTCGCAAGAAGATCCTGGACGAAAGCGAGCGTACCCGCGCTGCCAAGAAAGCCAAGGCGTAATTTAGCCCGAGCTTGAAAAAACGCCCCCGGTCGCGAGACCGGGGGCGTTTTTGTTTGTCTGGGGGAAATGTGGATTGAGTCTTGAAGATCAAGAGCCCCTCACCTTAGCCCTCTCCCGGAGGGAGAGGGGACCGAATGGGGGATATTCATGAGATGCATCGACTTGAAAGAATTCTGCTGAATCCATAATCGATTTGGTGGGGCTGTACCGAATCCATAATCGCCTGGGTGTTTCAGGTCGATGTATGGCGCCAGAAAGCTCGGTCGGCTCCCTCTCCCTCCGGGAGAGGGCTGGGGTGAGGGTCAGCTTTTAGAACTTCTCAATCGCTCGGAAATTCTGCTCGCGCACCACTTCCTTCGGCTTGTACGCGCAATACCCCGGACGCGGCCCGATCTTCGGGTGATTGCGGCAGGTATCCGGGCGCTTGTCATAAATGGTGCACAGGCGGCTCTTACGATCCAGGTAGTAGCAATCGTTGTTGCTCATGCGCTGCAGGGTGAAGATGCCGGACTTCTGATTGAAACGTTCAACCAGGCCTTCCTTCTGCAAACGCTTGGCGATGTTCTTCGGCGGGTCGCCCAGTTCGAACTCATCGACCACGCCGATGCGCACCAGATCCTTGATCTTCACCTCAACCGGCAGCGTGCAGCAGCTCGACACGCAGGAACCGCACATCGGGGCTGAGTATTTTGCCCACGTATCGAGACGATCGATCTCGGCGGCGGCAATCAGGTTGGGCTTCATCATCGGGAGTTACCAGGCGTGTGTGCATCAGGGCGCGCGATCATACCGGGACTGGTGGATTTTTGAACAACCTTTCGCCAGATTTTTTCTGCATACAGGCACATTGCCGGACAATTCGGCACGGCCCCTGCATTCATTAGCTCACTCGCCAAGGTAATGCCGGGCTATCTCACAGTCTCAGGAAATACTGCCGAACCAGAGCCCTCACCGTCGGTCAGACCGTCTAGGCTCAGACAATTCCCGCTCGCTCGAGGTCCTATTGATGACTCAAGAACCACTAGTTCGCGAAGCAGAGGTGGCCGCATTCCGCGACGCCGTCCTGACCAAACTCACCTACGCGGTGGGTAAAGACCCCGATCACGCCTTCGACCATGACTGGTTCGAAGCCATCGCATTGGCTGCGCGTGATCACATGGTCGAACACTGGATGGACCACACCCGGCAGATCTACCGCAAAGGTCAGAAACGGGTGTATTACCTCTCGCTGGAATTTCTTATCGGCCGCTTGCTCTACGACAGCCTGAGCAACCTTGGCCTGCTCGACGTCGCCCGTGAAGCGTTGACTGAACTCGGTGTCGATCTTGAGCGCATCCGCTTGCTGGAGCCCGATGCGGCGCTCGGTAACGGCGGCCTCGGTCGTCTGGCCGCGTGCTTCATGGAAAGCATGTCGACCCTCGGCATCGCCGGCCACGGTTATGGCATTCGGTATGAGCACGGCTTGTTCCGCCAGGCCATCGTCGACGGCTGGCAGCAGGAACAGACCGAGCACTGGCTGGATTTCGGCAACCCGTGGGAGTTTGAACGGCCAGAGGTCGTTTACACCATCGGCTTTGGTGGCAGCGTCGAAACCGTCACCGATGTTTCGGGCAAATCCAAACAAGTCTGGTCGCCAGCAGAAACCGTGCGCGCCATTGCTTACGACACGCCCGTGGTCGGCTGGCGCGGGGCGAGCGTCAACACCTTGCGGCTGTGGCGTGCCCGCGCCATGGAAGATTTGCACCTGGAGCGCTTCAACGCCGGTGACCACTTGGGCGCCGTCGCCGAAGTGGCACGTGCCGAAAGCATCTCCCGTGTGCTTTACCCGGCGGACAGCACCGAAGCAGGGCAAGAGCTGCGCCTGCGCCAGGAATACTTTTTCGTCGCTGCTTCCTTGCAGGATCTGCTGCGCCGCCATCGCAACATGCACACCTCGGTGCTGACCCTGGGCGATCACGCAGCCATCCAGCTCAACGACACCCACCCCTCGATTGCCGTCGCCGAACTGATGCGGCAACTGGTCGACGTCTACGATGTGGCCTGGGATGCGGCGTGGCAAGTCACCGTCGACACGCTGTCGTACACCAACCACACGCTGCTGCCAGAAGCGCTGGAAACCTGGCCGGTGGGTTTGATGGAACGCATGCTGCCACGGCACATGCAGATCATTTACCTGATCAACGCCCAGCACATCGATTCGCTGCGGGCCAAAGGCATTCACGATTTCGACGTGCTGCGCGCGGTGTCGTTGATCGAAGAGGACAACGGTCGCCGCGTACGCATGGGCAACCTCGCGTTCCTCGGTTCGCACAGCGTCAACGGGGTGTCCGGACTGCACACGCAGTTGATGCGCAAAACCGTGTTCGCCGAACTGCACAAGCTCTACCCAGAGCGGATCAACAATAAAACCAACGGCATTACCTTCCGCCGCTGGCTGTATCAGGCCAACTCCGAATTGACCTCGATGCTGGTCGACGCGCTCGGCCCGGATTTGCTCGATAACCCTGAAGAGCGTCTGCTCGATCTTGAGCCGTTCGCCGAAAAAACCGCGTTCCGCAAAGCTTTTGCCGAACAACGGCTGCACAGCAAAAAAGCGCTGGCCTATCTGATTCACGAACGGCTGGGTATCGCGGTCAATCCGGCGGCGATGTTTGATGTGCAGGTTAAACGGATCCACGAATACAAACGCCAGTTGCTCAACCTGATGCACACCGTGGCGCTGTATCAGGCGATTCGCGCCGAGCCGGAAGTCGACTGGGTGCCACGGGTGAAAATCTTCGCCGGCAAGGCTGCGGCGAGTTATCACCAGGCCAAACTGATCATCAAACTGACCAACGACATCGCCCGGGTGGTGAACAACGACCCGACCGTGCGCGGCCTGCTGAAAGTGGTGTTCCTGCCCAACTACAACGTCAGCCTCGCGGAAAGCATCATTCCGGCGGCGGACTTGTCCGAGCAGATCTCCACTGCCGGCTTCGAAGCGTCGGGCACCAGTAACATGAAGTTCGGCCTCAACGGCGCACTGACCATCGGCACGCTGGACGGCGCCAACGTGGAAATGTGCGAACGCATTGGTGCTGAGCACATGTTCATTTTCGGCCTCAGCGCGCAGCAGGTCGAAGCGCGCAAACAGAACCACGAGTTCAGCGCGTTGCCGGACATTGCCGCGTCGCATCGTTTGAACGATGTGCTGCAAGCGATTCGCAGCGGGGTGTTCTCGCCGGATGACACTTCGCGCTACACCGGGCTGATCGATTCGCTGGTGGATTACGACCGCTTCCTGGTCTGCGCCGACTTCGACTCCTATTGGGAAGCGCAGAAACGCGTTGAAGAGCATTGGCACGACAGCAACAACTGGTGGCGTTCAGCGGTGCTGAACACGGCGCGGATGGGCTGGTTCTCCTCGGACCGGACGATTCGCGAGTACGCCACGGATATCTGGAAAGCGTTGGAGTAACTTTCCACAAAAAATGTGCGCAAGGCCCAACGTTTGTTGGGCCGGATCGATATACTGAGCGCCGGTTACCGGCAGCGCCAGTCACCACCAATCCAATGTGGGAGCGAGCCTGCTCGCGAAGCGGTTGTCATGTTAAAAAGAACTGTTGGCGGACAAACCGCTTTCGCGAGCAGGCTCGCTCCCACTGGGTTTGTGCCTAGACTGAAGCAATCGCCGGACTCGCCCTGTCTTGGGGCTGCTTAGGGATATCGACCATGCAATGGATGTTCATGTTGATCGGGCTGGTGCTCGGCTGGCTGCTCGACGAGTCGTTCAGTGATGCGCTGTTGGGCGCGTTGCTGGGGCTGGCAATCGGGCAGACGATCCGCATCGCGCGGCTTGGCTCGCAGGCGGCGGCGCAACAGCAGCAACTTGAGCAGGCGAAGGTCGCTTTGCAAGGCGTCGAGCAACGTCTATTTTTGCTCGAAGGCGCACCGGTTCGTGCCGCGTCGCCAGCGAGTACGCCGCCGGTTACCGAGCCCGTCGTAGAACCGGTCAAAGCCGCCGCAGAAGCTCCTGCCCCCGAACTGGTCTGGGAACTGCCGCCCGAACTCGAACCGATTTCCGCCGTCGCCAGCGAAACCATTCAACCGCTGCCCGCTGATGTGTGGCGCCTCGACGCCGTTACTCCTGAACCCCAAGCCCCCGCCGAACCCCGTGGCCCGAACCTCATCGAACGCGGCATCAGCGCCGCGCGCAATTGGTTGTTCGGCGGCAACACCGTGCTGCGGGTCGGCGTGGTGTTGCTGTTCTTCGGTCTGGCGTTCCTGTTGCGCTATGCCACCGAAGGGATGGTTGTGCCGATCGAGGTACGTTACGCCGGTGTCGCGGCAGCCGCGTTGGGCTTGCTCGCGCTGGGCTGGTGGCTACGCCGGCGCAACAGCAATTACGCGTTGATGCTGCAAGGCACCGGGATTGCGGTGCTGTACCTGACGGTGTTTGCGGCGATGCGTCTGCATCCGTTGCTCGATCCGTCCGCCGCGTTGGGATTGCTGGTCGCGGTGACGGTGTTCTCGGCGATTCTGGCGATCACTCAGGATGCTTTAGGGTTGGCAGCTGCAGCGGCATTGGGCGGTTTTGCCGCGCCGATCCTGACATCAACCGGCGCGGGCAACCACGTCGCGCTGTTCAGCTATTTCGCGCTGCTCAACGCCGGCATTCTCGCCATCGCCTGGTTCAAGGCCTGGCGTCTGCTCAACCTGATCGGCTTCGTCGGCACCTTCGGTATCGGCTTCGCTTGGGGCCTGCGTTCGTATGCGCCGGAGCTGTTGTGGAGCACTGAGCCGTTCCTGATTCTGTTTTTCCTGATGTACCTCGCAATCGGTCTGTTGTTCGCTCGGCGCAAATTGCTCGATATGCCCGATGCCCCGGCGGACAGCGACCGCGAGGCGCTGCTGCACTGGTCAGCGCGCAAGGGCGATTATGTCGATGGCACCATGCTATTCGGCCCGCCGATTATTGGCTTCGGTTTGCAGTTTGCGCTGGTGCAGCATCTGGAGTTTGCTGCGGCGTTCAGTGCGCTGGCGTTGGGCATGATCTATATGGCGCTGGCCAAGGTATTGATGGGCGGACGCGCGGTGCTGCTGGGCGAAACCTGTCTGGCGCTCGGGGTGATTTTTGCCAGTCTGGCGATTCCGTTGGGGCTGGATGCGCGTTGGACGTCGGCGGCGTGGGCGGTGGAAGGTGCGGGGATTTTCTGGCTCGGTTTGCGTCAGCATCGGCCGTTCGCCCGGGCGTTTGCCTTGCTGCTGCAACTGGGTTCCGCGTTAGCGTTCCTCAGTCAGTTGCGGGTCGGCGAAAGCAGTCTGCTCGACGGTGCACCGTTGGGCGCGTTGATGCTCGGCATCGCGTTGCTGTTCAGTTTCTATCAACTGCGCAAGGCTGCGCTGGAACAGGCATCGCCGTGGGAGCGCCAGGGCCTGCCAGTGCTGGCAGCTCTGGGCCTGACTTTCCTCTACCTGCTGGCGCCGCTGTTTTTCTTCGTGCAGGGCACGGCGATCAGTTGGGCGCTCGCCGGGTTGGCGACGTTGTTTGTCGGTCTGCGGATTCAGTCGCGCACCTTCCTGTTCAGCGCGTTTGCCGTGCAGTTGCTCGGTGGCGCGTTATTTCTGTTGCGTCTGCAAGGGGCGGGTGAGGACTCGACGGCGGTGTTCAATGCCGGTTGGAGCGGTTTGCTTAGTGCGTCGTTGATCGGTCTGGCATTGATCGCCGGCATGCTGGTGGCCGCTCGCGATGAAATGGTGCGCAGCGATGTACGCCTGTTGCGCGGTCTGTCGGTGGTATTGCTGGCCGGCCTGGTGCTGATCAATCTGGCGGTGCTGTTTGTACTGCCATGGCAGACCGCGAGCGCGGTGTGGGCCGCGAGTGGTTTGCTGATTATCTGGCTGAGCCTGTACCTCAAGCAGCGCGTGAGTTTTGTCTTCGGTCTGCTGTTGCAGTTGATCGGTGGCGCGGCGTTTTTGCTGGCCGGCCCCGAGTTGCTTGGGCCGCTGTCCAGCGAAGGTCTGAAGCCTTTGGCCCATGGAGGATTCTGGACGCCGCTGGTGCTCGGACTGGCCGCAATGATCGGTGCCTGGCGCCTGCAACTGGGCAATCACGCCTCGGCATTCGATGCGTTGAGCTTGCAGCGCTTGTCAGAAGTGTTGCTGGTGTGGGGCACCGGTTGGTGGGCGTTGGCATGGGTCAGCGAAGTGTTGCGCTTTGCCGCGCCGAATCTGCAAGGCACGTTGTTGCTGTTGGTCGCGGCGCTCAGTGTCGCGCTGTGGGCGTTGCTGTCGCTGCGGTTGAAATGGCCGGCGCTGGGCTTGCTCTGCACCTTGCTGATTCCGGCGACGGGTCTGGTGTTGCTCGCTGCCTGGCATCCGCGTTATCACCCAGCGGCCGATTTCGGTTGGCTGGCGTGGGCAGCAGTGTTCGCCGTGCATTTCTTCAGCTTGCGACGCTTGGCGCCGATGCTGCCGGCGCGGGCCTTGAGCACGGCGCACGTGCTCGGCTGCTGGCTGCTGATCGGCGTGCTGGCGCTGGAGTTGCGCTACGGTCTGCTGCTGTTGTCCGAGCAATACAACGCCTGGCGCTGGCTGGGCTGGGCGATTCTGCCGAGCGTTTATCTGCTGCTGGCGGCTGCACCGCGTAACTGGCCATGGCCGGTGGCGACGTTTGCCCGTGAGTACCGCTTGTACGCCGCGGCGCCGTTGGCGGTGTTGATGCTCGCATGGTTCTGGCTGGCGAATGGCGTCAGCGATGGCAATGCCGAGCCGCTGCCTTATGTGCCGCTGCTCAATCCATTGGAGCTGGGTTTGTTGTTCGCATTGTTCGGCGTTTACGTCTGGTCGCGCAGCGCGGTTTCGCAGTTGTCGATCCGTCAGGACTACGCCGATTACGCGACGCAACTGATCGCCGGAGTCTCGCTGTTTGCCTTATGCACTGCGCTGGTTACCCGCGCCGCGCACCATTGGGCTGGCATCCCCTTCGAGCTGGATACGCTGCTCGCCTCGATGCTGGTGCAGGCCGGATTGTCCATCGTCTGGACGTTGATGGCGCTCGGGCTGATGATCGGCGGCCATCTGCGCCATCGTCGCGAAGTGTGGCTGATCGGCGCGGCGCTGATTGCGCTGGTGGTGGCCAAATTGATTTTTGTCGAATTGAGCAACCGAGGCGGCCTCGCCCGGATCGTCTCGTTTATCGGCGTCGGCGTGTTGCTGCTGGTGGTCGGCTACTTTGCGCCACTGCCGCCCAAACGCGTCGAAGCTGAACCGGCGGCGGACAAACCGGCCCCGGACACCGAAGGAGTTTCATCTTGAGTCGCATGCGAAATCTGGGTTGGTTGGCGCTGGGCGTGGTGATGGCCGCTGGCGCTCAGGAAAAGCCGGCGGACTTCGCCACGCAGGTGCCGCTGTCGGTGAGCGGCAACGGCCCGTGGTATCGCCTCGAATTGCCGTTGAGCGTGCAATTGCAGGCGCGCCAGACTGATCTCAGCGACTTGCGCGTGTTCAACGCCGCTGGCGAACCACAGGCCTATGCTCTGGCTCGTGAATCGGCGCAGACCCGCGACGACGGCCAGTTGCACGAGGTGAAGTGGTTCCCGCTGTACAACGCCGCCGACGCCAGCGAACGCGCGCCGAACGTGCGCGTGCAATCGACCACCAACGGCACGCTGGTCGAGGTGCAACCGTCCAGCCAGTTGGAGGCGGGCGAAGAAGTGCTGCGCGGCTGGCTGCTGGATGCCAGCGCGATCAAGGCGCCCTTGCAGCAATTGATCCTCGACTGGACCAGCGAGCGCGACGGCTTTCAGCGCTTCAGCATCGAAGCCAGCGACGACCTGCAACACTGGCAAGCGTGGGGCGAAGGGCAGGTGGCACGGCTGACCTTTTCCGATGAGCGCATCGAGCAGCACGAGGTGACGTTGCCGGGGCAGTCGGCGCGTTATGTGCGGCTGTTGTGGGAGTCGCCGAATTCGGCGCCGATTCTGACGGCGGCTCAATTGAAAAGCAGTGATCCGCGCAACGTTCCGCTGCCGTTGGTCTGGTCGCAGGCATTGGCCGGCAGCAGCACCAAGGCCGGGGAATACACCTGGCAGTTGCCGATGGGGCTGAATGTAGAGCGGGTGCAGGTCGAAATCAAACAACCGAACAGTCTGGCGCCGGTGACATTGGCGGGTCGACGTGAAAGCAGCTTGCCGTGGCAGGTGCTGAGCAGCGGTTTGCTCTACCGCCTGAACCAGAATGGTCAGGACGTGGTGCAGAACGAATTGCAGCTCTACGGGCAGACTGTGCAGCAGTTGAAGCTGACGGTCGATGAGCGCGGCGGTGGTCTGGGCGAGCAGGCGCCAAGCGTGAAATATGCGGTGCGGGCGACGCAGGTGATTTTCCTCGCGCGGGGGGAGGGGCCTTACAGTTTGGCATTGGGCAATTCGAGCGTTAAAACGGCGAATCTGCCGTTGGCGACGCTGATTCCGGATTTCAAACCGGAGAAACTGGAGTCACTGGGCAAGGCGTCGGTGCAGGGTGATGCGGTGGCTACGCAGACTTCGACAGCGACCACGGCGGCGGTGGCGCAGACAAATTGGAAGAAGATCGGGTTGTGGGCAGTGTTGTTGCTGAGTGTGGTGTTCCTTGGGGCGATGGCGTTTAGCTTGTTGCGCAAGCCTCCTGCCAGTTCCTGAGAATGGCTGTCGCTGCGCGCCATTCGCGAGCAAGCTCGCTCCCACAGTGGATCTGCGTCGTTCAAAAATCCAGTGTGGGAGCGAGCTTGCTCGCGAAGGCGGCTTCTCAATCAATACATAACCGAAGCCGATCACCTTCGCCCGATTTCGGACTACGCTAAACCCGCTACCTGAACTCTCCACCGACAATCACGTCTCATGCAGGCAATTACACCCCAACGCACGTTACCGGGCGTCTTCGCTCGCTACGTTTTCAGACTCCCTGTAAACTGCGCGGGTTTTTAGCCCCCCATTCCACCGGAGCCGTCCATGTCCCGCGTTACCCTGAGTCGCTATTTGATTGAGCAGACCCGCAGCAATAACACTCCTGCCGATCTGCGTTTCCTGATCGAAGTGGTCGCGCGTGCTTGCAAAGAAATCAGCCACGCCGTGTCCAAAGGCGCCCTGGGTGGTGTTCTGGGCAGCATGGGCACTGAAAACGTCCAAGGCGAAGTGCAGAAGAAACTCGACGTGATCTCCAACGAGATCCTGCTCGAAGCCAACGAATGGGGCGGTCACCTGGCCGGCATGGCGTCCGAAGAAATGGACAATGCCTACCAGATCCCGGGCAAATACCCGAAAGGCGCGTACCTGCTGGTATTCGACCCACTGGACGGCTCGTCGAACATCGACATCAACGCCCCGGTCGGCACCATCTTCTCGGTACTGCGTTGCCCGAACGAATACCTGAGCCAGAACGAGCCGCTGAACGAGAAAGCGTTCCTGCAGCCAGGCACTCAGCAAGTTGCTGCCGGTTACGCGATCTACGGCCCGCAGACCATGCTGGTACTGACCTTGGGCGACGGCGTCAAAGGCTTCACCCTCGACCGCGAAATGGGCAGCTTCGTGCTGACCCACGAAGACATCACCATTCCTGAATCGACCCAGGAATTCGCCATCAACATGTCCAACCAGCGTCACTGGGAAGCCCCGGTACAACGCTACGTGGGCGAGTTGCTGGCCGGTGAAGAAGGTCCGCTGAAAAAGAACTACAACATGCGTTGGGTCGCGGCGATGGTTGCCGACGTACACCGCATCCTGACCCGTGGCGGTCTGTTCATGTACCCGCGCGACAGCCGTGAGCCTTCCAAACCAGGCAAACTGCGTCTGATGTACGAAGCCAACCCGATGTCGTTCCTGGTGGAACAAGCGGGCGGCGCGTCCACCGACGGTCACCAGCGTATTCTCGACATCCAGCCGGAAGGCCTGCACCAGCGCGTAGCGGTGTTCCTCGGCTCGAAAGAAGAAGTCGCACGCGCTACGGCCTACCACAAGGAATAAACCATGACCGCGCCCTGGCAGCCGTTGC
The DNA here is from genome assembly GCF_054070155.1 of Pseudomonas sp. SDT291_1_S447. Classification (NCBI taxonomy): domain Bacteria; kingdom Pseudomonadati; phylum Pseudomonadota; class Gammaproteobacteria; order Pseudomonadales; family Pseudomonadaceae; genus Pseudomonas; species Pseudomonas sp. SDT291_1_S447. Next base: position 3,867 of record NZ_JBSVXS010000027.1, on the reverse strand, counting down.
TCGATTGGTGGTTCGGACAAGCCGAGTCCCCCGACGAGATATCGGCTGACAAGGGCAAGTTGTGGTTCGGTAAGCGAGACAGCCAAGACCTCGAAGCGCGTGAGCGTTTCGGGGTCTTTGTCGATCAGGCCCTGGCCGGCGAATTGACCGCGTGGACGCAACGTCCCGAAGGTTGGCTGGCGGTAGTGCTACTGCTCGATCAACTGCCGCGAATGATCTTTCGCGATACTCCCAAAGCATTTTCCGGCGATCTGCGCGCGCAGAAACTCGTTGCCCAAGGCATTGCGGCGGATTTTGATCGGCAGTTGAAACCGATTCAGCGTGTGTTTATTTATCTGGTGTTTGAGCACTGCGAGAATCTTGCGGTGCAGAACGAGGCGGTTTCCCGGTTTATCGATCTGGTGGCTGAACAGCCGGAAGCGCAGCGGGCGGTGTTTGCCGATAATCTGGATTATGCTGAGCGGCATCAGAAAGTGATCGCGCGGTTTGGCCGGTTTCCGCATCGCAATGCGGTGTTGGGGCGGGAGTCTACGGCTGAGGAGTTGGTGTTTCTTTCTGAGCCTGGGTCGCGGTTTTAAGGGCTTGCCCTCACCCTAACCCTCTCCCGGGGGGAGAGGGGACTGACCGAGGTGGATGTTGTAGGTACATCGACTTGAGAGACCTGAGTCGAACTCAGGTTTTGAAAGGCTTGAAGATCTGCTCCCTTTCCCCCCCTCGCCCCCTGGGGGAGAGGGCTGGGGTGAGGGGGTAAAGCCCTTGATCTTCAGATCCTGAAACTACCCACCAATTGCTTCAACCGCGCCGCCTGCTGCTCCAGATCCGAGCACGCGCGCAACGTCGCTTGCAAGTTCTCCACACCTTCCTGATTCAGCGTGTTGATCTCGTTGATATCGACATTGATCGACTCGACCACAGCGGTCTGCTCTTCAGTCGCGGTGGCCACCGACTGGTTCATCCCGTCGATCTCGCCAATACGCTGGGTCACGCTGCCCAACCGCTCGCCGGCCTGATTGGCGATGCCGACGCTGCTTTCGCTCTCGCGCTGGCTCTCGGTCATGATGCTCACCGCCTGACGCGCACCGACCTGCAGCTCTTCGATCATCTTCTGTACTTGCTGCGCCGAATCCTGAGTGCGGTGCGCCAGATTACGCACTTCATCGGCGACCACGGCAAAACCACGACCGGCTTCACCGGCCCGCGCCGCTTCGATCGCGGCGTTGAGCGCGAGCAAGTTGGTCTGCTGGGAAATACTGGTGATCACTTCGAGAATCTGGCCGATGTTCACCGTGTTGCTGTTCAGGGTTTCGATGTTGCCGCACGAATCGCTGATCTTCGCCGACAGCTGCTGCATGGCGTGGATGGTTTTATCGACAACCTGCTGACCGTCGACCGCGAGGCTGCGGGCATCGCTGGAGTGCTGCGAGGCGAGGGCGGCGTTCTGGGCGATTTCCTGTGCGGCGGCGCCGAGTTGGTTGATCGCCGCGGCCACGCTGTTGGTGCGCGAGGCTTGCTGGTCGGAGTTGTACATCGACGAGTTCGATGCCGCGACCACGCGCAGAGCGACTTCGTTGACCTGGCCGGTGGCCGAGGACACTTCGCGGATCGAGGTGTGGATACGCTCGACGAAACGGTTGAACGAGGTGCCCAGTGCGCCGAACTCGTCGTTGCCGTGGATCACCAGACGTTTGGTCAGGTCGCCTTCACCTTCGGCGATGTCGTGCATCGCGCGCCCCATGGTCAGCAGCGGCTGCATCAGCACGCGGATGAGCATGCCGAGCAGGGCGATGATGATCACCACGGCAATGATCATGGCGATCAGCGCCGAGGTGCGGAATTCGCTGAGCATCGAGAACGCGGTATCTTTATCGAGCACCAGCGCCACGTACCAATCGGCCGACGGCACACCGTTGACGCGGGTGAAGGAGATCAGTTGGGTCTTGCCATCGAACTCGACTTCTTTCAGGCCAGCGCTGACTTTCGGCGCGCCATTCGGGTAGGCCTCGGCGAGGGTCTTGAGCACCAGTTTGCTGTCCGGGTGAATCAGGATCTTGCCCTCGCTGCTGACGATGAACGCGTGGCCGTGGCCGCCGAAATTCAGCGAGTTGATGATCGCGCTGACACTGGTCAGGTCGATGTCGGCACCGGCGACGCCGAGCATTTGCCCTTGGCGCTGTACCGGGGTGGCGACGGTGATTACCAGTTTGCCCGAGGACGCGGCGATGTACGGTTCGGTGACGATGGTCTGTTGTGCGCTGTTTGCCGCTTTGTACCAGCCGCGTGCGCGTGGATCGTAATCCGGCGCGCGATTGCCGGCCGGCACCGAGAACATCACGCCGTCAGCGCCGCCGAAATAGCTGAGCTGAAAATTGCCGGTGTAGGCGGGCAGGTCGATGATGCGTTTCAGGCTCGCCGGGGCGTTACCGTCGACGGCCACTTGCTGCGACAACGATTGCAGCAACTGAATGCGGCTTTCCAGCCAAGTCTGGATGTTGCTGGTGGTCAGACTACCCAGCTCTTGCATCGAGGCTTCGGTGCTGCTGTTCAGGGCTTCGCGCTGTCGATAGTCGTTAAAGAAAATGAAACAGGCGAACGCAACGGCCACCACGAGGGCGGCAGCCAACAAAATCTTGTGGCTGAATTTCATGTTTCTGGTCATCGAATGAACTACCGCGAAGGGGCTGGTCAAGAAAGGGCGGCAATTTGCCACACTCGGGGGCTTTGCGCTGCTCTTATTTCGACCGCGGCGCGCCAAAGATTAGGCGTCTTTGGCGAAAGGCGACGAAATGCTCAATAGCCCTACAAAGTGTCTGATTTATCGGTAAATGCCAGACGGGCGGGCTAATAAATAGCCATTCCCCCACGGAACCAGATGAGGGTTTTCTCTTCTAAGCTTCTGGTTGGCACCATGCCATCCCCCCCTCGTTCCAGGAGTTACACCATGTCGCTGCGATCTATCGCCCTTCTGACGTTTTGCGTGCTGCTGGCCGCATGCAGCAAGGTCAATCAGGAAAACTATTCGAAGCTCTCGGCCGGGATGGCCAAGGCCGAAGTCGAGACCCTGCTGGGCAAACCGACTGATTGCTCGGGCGCGCTCGGTATGTCCAGTTGCACCTGGGGCGACAAGAACAGCTTTATCAGCGTGCAGTACGCCGGTGACAAAGTGCTGATGTTTTCCGGCCAAGGCCTGAAGTAAACCGGGGCTTCGCGCCCACGGAGAAGAAAAATGAAGCGGTTATTGCTGATCCTTTTTGCCGGCCTGGTACTGGCCGGCTGCGCCAGTTCCGGCGTCGACCCGTTGGCGCCGAAAACCGTCAACAGCGTCAATCTCAAGCGCTATCAGGGCACCTGGTATGAACTGGCGCGCTTGCCGATGTACTTCCAGCGCCATTGCGCGCAATCCGAAGCCCATTACACCCTCAAGCCTGACGGCAATGTCGCGGTGCTCAATCGCTGCCTGACCCCGGACTGGCAGTGGGAAGAGGCCAAGGGCACGGCTTATCCACAGGTGCCGGGCAAGACCGACAAGCTCTGGGTCGAATTCGATACCTGGTTTTCGCGGCTGATTCCGGGTGTGGCGAAAGGCGAATATTGGGTGTTGTACGTCAGCGATGACTACAAGACCGCCATCGTCGGCGATCCGAGTCGCAAGTACATGTGGCTGCTGTCGCGGACACCGACCGTCAACGGTGTGGTGCGTGAAGAACTGCTGAGCAAGGCGCGTCAGCAGGGCTATGACACCACGCGACTGATCTGGCGCGCGTCGGATCGGCAGATGGCCAAGACCTCAAACTAAAGAACACCACAAAACCAATGTAGGAGTGAGCCTGCTCGCGATAGCGTTGTGTCAGAGCACAAATAAATGACTGA
>NZ_JBSVXS010000026.1:0-63936 GCF_054070155.1 Pseudomonas sp. SDT291_1_S447 | reverse complement strand
CGCGCAAAGGGCGGCTGCCGTAGCAGCCTCCACTCTCGGCGAAAGACGCCTTGAGTTGCACAAGAACAGGACAACTCTGCCGAACAGGCGCATCAGCACGCTTCTGAGACTCATAGAAGCCTGAACGACTGATGCTCAGCAACCGACAGACATGTGCCACTGAGTAAGCCTTCTGTTGCAGCTGCCGAACCAGTCGATACCTTACTTCAGCTCGCGGGCAAAGAAGGCGGTAGCCTTTTTTAAGATGTCGTTATCCATCTTGAGCTGCCGATTTTCTTGTTCCAATTGCCGGATGCGCTGTTGCTCTGCCGTCAATGGCTTGCCGATTCCGGCCTGCCCCAGTTGCTCTGCCTCGTATTGCTGAACCCAGCGTCGAACGGCTGTCTCACCAATGTTCAGATCCTGGCAAACCTGTACAACGGTGAGTCCCTGATCCTTGATCATCTTCACGACTTGCAGCTTGAAGCTGTCGTCGAATGCCCTGCGTTTTTTAGTCATGAATAACTCCTCGATAGATGTATTTTCCACCTATCGGGGTGTCCGGGGAAATTAGACCACTGCAAATCACCAGACCACCCGGCATCTGCACAAAAATCTGCGCAACCCCCTCACCCGGCACCTGCGCCAGTTGATACGACAATCCACTGTCACGCACCCGCTGCAACACCGTTTCCGCCGGCTCATCGGTACGAAACGCGATGTGGCTCAATTCAGTGTCATCCGGCAACGGCCGCTCAATCACATGCACCACCGCGTGTTCATCCTGATACAGCCAACGCCCGGGAAACGGAAACGGTGGCCGACGGCCCGGCTTCAACCCGAGCAACTTGGCGAAATCGTCCTGCAAAGCCTGCCCATCAGCGGTATTGAACGCCAGATGATCAAATGTCCAGCTCATGCGCCGCTCCTGCGATAGTTGATTGATTGCAGTATCTGCCCTTGCCAATCACGAAAAAATCCCGCAAAAACGCAAAGATCTTTAAAGGATTTTTAGCAATGAGCTCGATTCTCGATCTGGAGATCTTCGTCCGTGTCGCCGATGCTGGCAGCATTTCCGCCGCTGCTCGCGCGCTGGAGCTGACGCCAGCCGCCGCCAGTATTGCGTTGAAACGCTTGGAAACCCGCCTCGCTATCCGTTTGTTCGCACGCTCCACCCGCAGCATTCGTCTGACTGAAGAAGGTCGGCGTTATCTTGAAAGCGTGCGCTTGGCACTGGCGGCGCTAGCCGAGGGCGAACAGGCACTCAAACAGCAAAGCGAAGGGCTGAGCGGCGTGTTGCAACTGGCTGCGCCGTCGGACTTCGGGCGCAATGTGTTGTTACCGTGGCTCGACGATTTCAAGCGTGAACATCCGAACATTCAACTGCAATTGTTGCTCAACGACCGGCACGCCGATCTGTTTCGCGAGACCGTCGATGTAGCGCTGCGCTTTGGCGTACCGAGCGATTCGACGCTGGTAGCATTGCCGATTCTGCCGCAACACCGCCGCGTCGCCTGCGCCAGCCCTGACTATCTGGCGCGCCATGGCACCCCGCAACATCCCAGTGAATTGTCCGGGCACAGCGCCCTGCTCTACCTGCGCAATGGCCGGCCCTACAACAGCTGGCGTTTCAGTCGCGGTGATGAAACGCAGGAAGTGGAAATCCACGGCGACTACCTCAGCGACGACGGCGAAGTCGCCCGCCGCTGGGCACTGACCGGGCATGGCATCGCCTACAAGGCTTGGCTCGACATTGCCCAAGACGTCCGCGCCGGGCGCTTGGTAACGTTGTTCGATGATTGGCAAGGTGAAAACGTGCCGTTCAATTTGCTGTGTCCGCATCGGGTTCAAGTGTCTGAACGGGTCAGGGTGTTGCAGGCGTTTCTGCAACAGCGCTGCGCAGGATTGAGCCAATAATTCACTTTGCCGCATCGCACGCTTCTGGTATTTGATTAACCCTTTCCCACCGACAAAAGGATTTCGGCATGAGCTTTCGCACACTCGGTCACTCAGGGTTACAGGTGTCCACCCTCACCCTCGGCACGATGATGTTTGGCGAGCAGACCAGCGCCGAAGATTCGCTGCGCATCATCAACAAGGCCTGGGATCAGGGAATCAATTTCATCGACACCGCCGACGTCTACACCAACGGCCGTTCCGAAGAGATCGTCGGTGAAGCGATTGCCCGTCATCGACATGAGTGGGTGCTGGCGACCAAGGTCGGTTTCGGCCCGGTGGACGGTGTGCCGAATCGCAGCGGTTTGAGCCGCAAACACATCTTCAATGGCATCGATGCCAGTCTGACCCGGCTCGGTACTGACTATCTCGACATCTATTACCTGCACCGTGAAGACCACAACACGCCGCTTGAAGTGAGCGTTTCGGCGATTGGCGATCTGATTCGTCAGGGCAAGATCCGCTATTGGGGTTTGTCGAACTATCGCGGCTGGCGGATTGCCGAGGTGATACGAATCGCCGATAAACTCGGCGTTGACCGTCCGGTGATCAGTCAGCCGCTTTACAACATCGTCAACCGTCAGGCCGAGACCGAACAGATCACGGCCGCGCAAACCTATGGCCTTGGCGTGGTGCCTTACAGTCCGCTGGCCCGTGGCGTGCTCAGTGGCAAGTACGCGCCGGACGCGACACCGGACGCCAACAGCCGCGCCGGGCGTCAGGACAAGCGCATTCTGGAAACCGAGTGGCGCGTGGAATCGTTGCGCATTGCCCAACAGATTCAGCAATACACTGAGCAACGCGGGGTCGGCATGGTCGAGTTTGCGATTGCCTGGGTGTTGAACAACGGCGCGGTCACATCGGCGATTGTCGGGCCGCGCACTGAGGCGCAATGGGATGCGTACACCCTGGCGCAAACGGTGAAGATTACGGCTGAGGATGAGGCGTTTATCGACTCGCTGGTAACACCGGGGCATTCATCGACACCTGGGTTCAACGATGTGAGTCATTTTGTGTCTGGGCGTAAACCGCGTTCGGCTTGAGATCCCTGCCCTCACCCTAGCCCTCTCCCGGAGGGAGAGGGAACCGATTGGGGGATATTGTGGCTACGCTTTTGCCTGAAACTTTCGTAGTGAATCCATAATCGACTCGATATTTCACGTCGCTGAATATCGTGAAGCATCCCAGGTCAGTCCCCTCTCCCTCAGGGAGAGGGTGAGGGTGAGGGACTTGTGTGGGGAATATTGACCACTTGGCCAATATTCAGCACAAAAACCACGTATCCTTCGCGCCCCGTTTGACCATCAACCCGCGAGGACAGTTTGTCTAAAGGTATCGCTCTATCGGTTTCAGCCTCGGTGCTGTTTGCCGTCATGTATTACTACACTTCGTTGCTCACGCCGTTGAGTGGCGTGGAGATCTTTGGCTGGCGGATGCTACTGACCGTTCCGTGCATGACCGTGTTCATGCTGGCGTCCGGGGAATGGCGGCGGGTGCTGGAGCTGGTTCGGCTGATGGCGGCAAAGCCGAAATTGATCGCAGGCCTGATCGTTTCGGCGGCCCTGCTCGGTGTGCAATTGTGGCTGTTCATGTGGGCGCCGCTCAACGGCTACAGCCTCGATGTTTCGCTGGGCTACTTCCTGCTGCCACTGGCGATGGTGCTGACCGGGCGTATTGCCTACGGTGAGAGCCTGTCGTATCTGCAAAAAGTCGCGGTGTTTTTCGCCAGCCTGGGCGTGCTCAATGAGCTGTATCAGGTCGGCGGCTTTTCCTGGGCGACGCTAGTGGTCGTGGTGGGCTACCCGCTGTATTTCGTGCTGCGCAAATTCCTGAAAACCGACAACCTCGGCGGCCTGTGGGTCGACATGACCCTGATGTTGCCGGTCGCGTACTGGTTCGTGCAGGGCGGCGAACAAGGCATGGCCGTGTTCGATCAATATCCGGGGCTGATGTGGCTGATTCCATTGCTTGGGTTGATCAGCGCGTCGGCGTTGGTGGTGTACATCATTGCCAGCCGTTTGCTGCCGTTCAGTCTGTTTGGCCTGTTGAGTTATGTTGAGCCGGTGTTGCTGCTCGGTGTGGCGTTGTTGCTCGGTGAGAGCATCAAGTCCGGGGAATGGCTGACATACATTCCGATCTGGCTGGCGGTTGTGGTGCTGGTCTTTGAAGGCTTCAAACATCTGATGCGGCAACGCCGCCCTTAAGCCCAACACAAAAAAATGTGGGAGCGAGCTTGCTCGCGAAAGCGGTGGTTCAGTCACCCTGGATGTTGAATGGGAGACCGCATTCGCGAGCAAGCTCGCTCCCACAGGACTTGTGTGAAACAAAAAATCCCGGCCCTGCATCTCTGCAGGCCGGGATTTTTTCAGTTCAGTGGCGGATTACTCGGTTGCAAGCACACCACGACGCACCTGGTCACGCTCGATCGATTCGAACAAGGCCTTGAAGTTGCCTTCGCCGAAACCATCATCGCCTTTACGCTGGATGAACTCGAAGAACACCGGACCCATCAGGGTTTCCGAGAAGATCTGCAGCAGCAGACGCTTGTCGCCCTGCTCCGAGGCGCCGTCGAGCAGGATGCCGCGCGATTGCAGCTGATCAACTGGCTCGCCGTGGTTCGGCAGACGGCCTTCGAGCATTTCGTAGTAGGTGTCTGGCGGCGCGGTCATGAAGCGCATGCCGATCTTCTTCAGTTGATCCCAAGTCTTGATCAGGTCGTCGGTGAGGAACGCGACGTGCTGGATGCCCTCGCCGTTGAACTGCATCAGGAACTCTTCGATCTGGCCCGCGCCTTTCGACGACTCTTCGTTCAGCGGGATGCGGATCATGCCGTCCGGTGCAGTCATCGCTTTCGAGGTCAGGCCGGTGTATTCGCCCTTGATATCGAAGTAACGGATCTCGCGGAAGTTGAACAGCTTCTCGTAGAAGTTCGCCCAGTAGGCCATGCGACCGCGATACACGTTGTGCGTCAGGTGGTCGATGATCTTCAGGCCGGCACCGACCGGGTTGCGATCAACGCCTTCGATAAACACGAAGTCGATGTCGTAGATCGAGCTGCCTTCGCCGAAACGGTCGATCAGGTACAGCGGCGCGCCGCCAATGCCTTTGATCGCCGGCAGGTTCAGCTCCATCGGACCGGTTTCGATATGAATCGGCTGAGCGCCGAGTTCCAGTGCGCGATTGTAGGCTTTTTGCGAATCCTTGACGCGGAACGCCATGCCGCACACGGACGGGCCGTGCTCGGCAGCGAAGTACGAGGCGACGCTGTTCGGTTCGTTGTTGAGGATCAGGTTGATCGCGCCCTGACGGTACAGGTGCACGTTCTTGGAGCGGTGGGTGGCGACTTTGGTGAAGCCCATGATCTCGAAGATCGGCTCCAGGGTGCCCGGCACCGGCGATGCGAGCTCGATGAATTCAAAGCCCATCAGGCCCATTGGGTTTTCGTATAAATCTGTCATGGTGACGCCTCATCATTCTTATCAAATTAACCTGGGTTATTTGTCAGTCTGCGAGGTCGGTGGGTGGCGCACAGGAGATGCCACGCACACTGCGGGCGAGGAAGTCACCGTAGATCAGTTGAAACCCGAATATCTTCATTGTCGACCCAAGGCTCTTGCGGGCGAGGCTTCTGCTGCCAGAAGACGATTATTATTGTATGCGTAACCCGATTCTACACAGCGTAAATAGGCTTGTCTGCTCTCTCTATAAAATCCGCTTTTTTGCGCCTCGCGCAAGGGGTTTGTTGCACAGGTAGATGCCGCTCAGGATCAGCGCACCGCCCATGCACATGGCCGCCGTGAGTTGCTCGCCCAGTAACAGCGCGCCAAGGATGACTGCCGTCAACGGGTTCAAAGCAATAAACACGGCGCTGCGCGTCGCGCCGATTTTACGAATGCCATCGTAGTAGCCGATGTAGGCCAGCGCCGAGCCGAGGACGCCGAGGTAAATCAGGCTCAACCATTGCGGCAGGCCGAGGTTATTCAGCTCCCCCCAGCTCAACTCGCCGCGTACCGCCGCCAGAAACCACAACATCAACGTGCCGATCAGGATCGAGTACGTCACGGTCTGCACTGGCCCCAGCGTCTGATTCAGCTCTCGGGAAAACAACGAATATACGCCCCATCCCATGACACAGCCGAGAATCAACAGATCACCGATCCATGCATCGGGCGTTGCAGCCAGTAATTGCGGATTGCGACTGACGATCACCAGACCGGCGCCGACAATACAGATCGCGATCCCGGCGACTTTCATCCGGCCCAGACGCTCTTTGAACAACCACCACGAGGCGAGACCGATCACTGCCGGGTTCAACGCGACGATCAACGAGGCGCGCGAGGCGTTGATGTATTGCAGGCCGTAAAAGAAGCACAGGTTGTAGAAGAAAATCCCGAAGAACCCCAGCAGCACCAATTCCAGCCACTGCCGAGGGGTCGGCCGCGCCAAGGGAATCCGCGCCAGCCACAAAAAGCCGAGCAGCGCCGCACTGGCCAGCAAAAAGCGCAGGCTGGCCGCGAAGGTCGGACTCAGGCTGCCGGCAAGAAAACGCCCGGCGACAAAGGTCCCGCCCCAGATCATGGTGACCGCCGCCAGTGTCAGGTAAACGGGTATGTCGGATGAAATTGTGTGCAGCTGCTCGGCGTTGCGCATGACGCTCCAGACCTAGGAAGTTGAGGAATGCCGTATCATTCACCTCATTCCCCATCATCGTAAAATGAGCAAATACTCATGACCCTTACGCAACTGGAGATTTTCTCGCTGGTCGCCGAACTGCGCGGCTTTACCCTCGCGGCCCATCGGTTGGGGATTTCACAGTCGGCGGTGTCCCACGCGATGAAATCGCTGGAGCAGGAACTAGGGGTCGAGCTGCTGCGTCGGCACCAGTCGGCAGTGGAACTCAGCGATATCGGCGAACAATTGTTGCTGCGTGCCCGCGCCATGCTCGGCCTGGCCAACACCTTGCGCCAGGAAGCCGCCGATGCTCGCGGGATGAAAAGCGGCACCTTGCGCATCGGCTCGTTCGGGCCAACTTCGTCGATCAAACTGTTGCCCAATATTCTGCGACGCTATCGAGAAGCGCATCCGGGCATCGAAGTGCACATCGATGAAGGCCCGGACCGTCAAGTGACTCAATGGTTGGAAGAACGGCGGATCGACATCGGCTTCGTAGCACTGCCCGAAGAGCGTTTCGACACGTTTGCCTTGCTCGAAGATCAGATGGTTGCCCTGCTCCCTATCAGCCATCCGCTGGCAGCACGGTCGGCGTTGAGCCTCAAGGACTTGTGCGACACCCCGTTCGTGCTGACCGAGGCCGGTTCAGCGGAACTGGTGTCGCGGTTGTTCACGGCCGCGCGTTTGCAACCGAACATTCGCTATCGCTGCTCGCAACTGCTCAGCACCCTCGACACGGTCAGCCGTGGCGATGCCATCACGATTGTTGCCGAAGGTTCATTGCCGGAGGAAGCAACGCCGCGCTACGTGAAGAGGCCGCTGTTGCCCGCCGTGCAGCGCCAGGTTGGACTTGCCGTCCTCGATCAGCGTCAGGCGTCACCCGCTACGCTGGCCTTTATCGAGCTGGCAACGCGGATGCAGCACTGATGAGCGGCGCGAGCGCCTTCTGCCATCTATCATCCCCTCTGGCTGATGTGTTTTTCAGCGGCGCGCCGTTATCCGGCCTGCATTCGAGAGCCCCACTCCATCGCGACAGGATGCGCCCATGCCGTTGACCGTCAGACCCCGCCGCAAGCGCAGCACCCGCATCGTTTTTACACTGCTCAGCGGTTTGCTTCCGGTGCTGCTGGGTAGCGCGATTCTTTATATGCAAGCCGAACGCACGCTGGAGCAAGGTTCAAGACAGACTGCCGAAGAGGCGTTGCGCCAATTCGAGTTGATGCTCGACAACACCGCCCAGGCCGCCCATCAATTGCTGCCACTGGCCGGCCAGACGTGTGAGAACGTCAAACTCGCGTTACGCGAGCAAGTCACTCGCCGCCCGTTCGTGCGCTCGACCAATCTGGTGTGGGACGACAACCTCTATTGCAGCTCGTTGTTTGGCGACTATAAAGAAGCCGTCAACGCAGGCGACTACAACCAGGGCAAGTTGTGGCTGATGAATGGCAACCCGGTGACACCCAACACCGCTCTGCTGGTCTATCGGCTCAGCGAAGGTCGCGGCGGTGCCCTGACAACACTGGACGGTTACCATCTAAGCAACATGTTGCGCCTGATCGGTCGGCACATGCTGCTGGTGTTGCAAGTGGGCGAAAACTGGCTGTCGGCCGACGGCAAAGTGCACAGTGGCGCCCTGCCCGCGTTGCCGATAGCGCAAAACAGCTTGGACTCCTCCCGTTATGCGTTCAGCGTTTCTGCGGGTTTCCCCGAGGGCGAAACCTGGCGCTACATGGCCGATGAGTATCCGCCGCTGTTCAGTCTGTTGATCTTTTTTGGCGTGGTATCGGGGGCCATCGGCCATGTCTTGCAGAAGCGCTCTGCGTCTCCGAGCCACGAGATGCTTCGGGCGCTCGAGGCAGGCGAGTTCATTCCTTACTTTCAGCCCGTGGTGCACGGCGACAGCAAGGCATGGTCGGGGGCCGAAGTGTTGATGCGCTGGGCTCATCCCAAAGAAGGCCTGGTGCGCCCGGATCTGTTTATTCCGTTCGCCGAGCATTCGGGGTTGATCGTGCCGATGACTCGCGCACTGATGCAACAAACCGCAGCGCTGTTAGGCCCATTGTCACCGACGTTCACCCCGCCGTTTCATATCGACATCAATATCACCGCGAGCCACTGCAAAGACCTGGAGTTGGTGGACGACTGCCGAACGTTCCTCGCCGCGTTCGCGCCCGACAGCATCAGCCTGGTACTGGAGTTGACCGAACGCGAATTGATCGAGCCGACCGACATCACCCGGCAATTGTTCGAGCAACTGCACGCGCTGGGCGTGAAGATCGCGATTGACGACTTCGGCACCGGCCACTCGAGCCTCGGTTACTTGCGCAAATTCAATGTGGACTTCCTCAAGATCGATCAGAGTTTCGTCGCCATGATCGGCATCGATGCGCTGTCCCGACACATTCTCGACACCATTATCGAACTGTCGGCCAAGCTTGATTTGGGTATTGTGGCCGAAGGTGTCGAAACTCAGGCGCAGGCCGATTATCTGACCGCACATCACGTCAACTTTCTGCAAGGCTACCTGTTCGGCAAACCGATGCCGGCGGCGGACTTCATCAGCGCATTAACTCACCATTAACTAAGCCGGATTAAGACGAGCGTACCGACCAGACGCACCAAATTGATACAAAAGACCGCTGTTGTTACATGAAGACAACATCAGGATTTACTCTTGGCGCATTAACTACTACAATTTTTTCAACCTGAGCAAGATTGGCAGGTGAGCCATTTATCACCGAGTCGCTTCAAGGCTCTTGGCTTACAGCTTTGTTTGCGGTTGGTATCAGCCAAATACACTATTGGAGTAAAGATATTGTCCAGACTCGCTGAATTTCGTGCAGCTGAAAAGGCCCTTCAGGAACAGCTCAAGCAGCTGGAATCGCTGAAGAACGATGCCGGGCTCAAGAAAGAAATCGAATTCGAAGAAAAGCTCCAGGGGCTGATGAAACACTACGGCAAAGGCCTGAAAGACATCATCGCCATTCTCGATCCGAACCCGGCAAAATCCGGTCTGCAGACCTCTGCAGCACCTAAAACCCGCCGCGCTCGCGTGGTCAAGGTTTATCACAACCCGCACACCGGTGAACTGATCGAAACCAAGGGCGGCAACCATCGCGGCCTGAAAGCCTGGAAGGAACAATACGGTGCAGCTACCGTTGATTCCTGGTTGCGCGGTTAATCCGACGCCAACAAAAAAGCCCTGCATGATGCAGGGCTTTTTTATTGACAATATCTAACAAATGAAATGAATTTCATCTAACAATTTTGACTTTTCTGTAACGTGGCTGAGTCAGATAGCTAAACATTTTGCTGCGCAATGTTGCGATCGCAGCCCTGCGTTAAACTTTGTGCTTAATCCCTTCGGGTATCTAATCAAGCCATGAAGAGTACAGCGACTTAAAGTTTCAAGCTGTTTCTCACCGCCACTATCTCGTCTGCGCTCGCCTTATAAACCTCTGCCTGTCCGGCGTAGGAAAGAACATAAGCCTTGTCCGCCTCGACCGCCGCGACCAAGGTTTGCGACAACACATGCCGACCGTTTTCGGTGATCGTGCAAGTGGTTTCCAGTGCTGACAAAGTACCCAGCGTGGCCGGATGCACTTTGTTGCAGACACTTTGGTAGCCACCCTGGAAGAAGTCCTTCTGTATCGACTTGCGCATCTCCAGCAGCACGCCTTGCAGGTTGACCTGATGCCCCTTCTCAACCTGAGTCATGGTCAATTCCATCACCATCACCTGATTGCCATCGGCGTCGTTCTTGACCCCACGCTGGCGGAAAACCTGCGCAGTCGCCTCAGGCAGCGCCTCGACTTGCCAACCGGCAGGCCAGGTGATGCTCGGCTCGTCCGCTGACGCGCAGACAGCCACAAGCGACAATAAAGAAAAAACAAACACGGATTTGAACAGTCGGATCATTGCCGGACGCACTCGCAGATTGAGCGGTAAAGTCTGAGGCTCGCCCGCACGCAGGGCAAGTCTGCCCTTTCATTTGGCGATGCCGGCAGGCATGCGTATCATTGCGTCCATTCACTCGCCCATAGTTATTGGAGGGCCCATGAGCCTGCACGAACTCAACACTTTCCCCGGCGTCACCGCCACGCCAGACAGCGCAACCCGTAATTTTGTCTTCAACCACACCATGTTGCGTGTCAAAGACATCAGCAAATCCCTGGACTTCTACACCCGCGTGCTGGGTTTCTCGCTGGTTGAGAAGCGTGACTTCGCCGAGGCCGAGTTCAGCCTGTACTTCTTGGCATTGGTCGACAAGGCACAGATTCCTGCTGACGCCGCTGCGCGCACCGAGTGGATGAAGTCGATTCCAGGCATTCTGGAATTGACTCACAACCACGGCACCGAGAACGACGCCGATTTCGCCTATCACAACGGCAATACCGATCCGCGTGGTTTTGGCCACATCTGCATTTCGGTTCCGGATATCGTGGCAGCGTGCGCACGCTTTGAAGAGCTGGGTTGCGACTTTCAGAAGCGCCTGACCGATGGTCGTATGAAAAGCCTAGCCTTCATCAAGGACCCGGATGGTTACTGGGTCGAGATTATTCAGCCTGCGCCGCTGTAAAAGCAAAAGCCCCTCACCCTAGCCCTCTCCCAGAGGGAGAGGGGACTGATTGGGGGATATTCAAGAATTCCGCCGACGTGAAAGATCTTTACCGAATCCATAATCGACTCGGTCATTCAGGTCGATGGACAGCGCCAGACACCTCGGTCGGCTCCCTCTCCCTCGGGAGAGGGCTGGGGTGAGGGGCGGCATTGCACACGCAATAAAAAAACCCGTGATCGCTCACGGGTTTTTTCATTTCTGGCCTGACAGTTATGCCGGAGCCGAAGTGCGGATCAAGTGATCAAATGCACTCAACGAAGCCTTCGCGCCCTCGCCCACCGCGATCACGATCTGCTTGTAGGGCACAGTCGTCACATCACCGGCAGCGAAGATCCCCGGGATCGACGTCTCACCACGGTTATCGACAATGATCTCGCCACGCGGCGACAGTTCGATGGTGCCCTTCAGCCAGTCGGTGTTCGGCAGCAACCCGATCTGCACGAAAATCCCTTCCAGCTCGACAGTGCGCAACTCATCAGTATTGCGATCCTTGTAACGCAGGCCGTTGACCTTCTCGCCATTACCGGTGACTTCAGTGGTTTGCGCACTGGTGATCACGGTGACGTTCGGCAGGCTGTGCAGCTTGCGTTGCAATACGGCGTCGGCACGCAATTGTACGTCGAACTCCAGCAGCGTTACGTGCGACACGATCCCGGCCAGGTCGATGGCTGCTTCAACGCCGGAGTTACCGCCGCCAATCACCGCCACACGCTTGCCCTTGAACAGCGGACCGTCGCAGTGCGGGCAGTACGCCACGCCTTTGTTGCGGTATTCCTGCTCGCCCGGCACGTTCATTTCACGCCAGCGCGCACCGGTCGCCAGAATCACGCTTTTGGCTTTAAGGGTGGCGCCGCTGGCAAAGTGAACTTCGTGCAACTCGCCGTTCTTGCCCGGGATCAGCTTGTCGGCGCGTTGCAGGTTCATGATGTCGACGTCGTACTGCTTGACGTGTTCTTCCAGCGCCGTGGCCAGTTTCGGCCCTTCGGTTTCCTGCACGGAAATGAAGTTCTCGATCGCCATGGTGTCGAGCACCTGACCGCCGAACCGCTCTGCGGCGACGCCAGTGCGAATACCTTTACGTGCAGCGTAAATTGCGGCCGAAGCACCCGCCGGGCCACCGCCGACGACCAACACATCAAAGGCTTCTTTGGCGCTGATCTTCTCGGCCTGACGCTCGATCGCGCCGGTATCGAGTTTGGCGAGAATTTCTTCCAGGCCCATGCGGCCCTGACCGAAGTTTTCACCGTTCAAGTAGATGCTCGGCACGGCCATGATCTTGCGATCGTTGACTTCGTCCTGGAACAGCGCGCCGTCGATAGCGACGTGGCGGATGTTCGGGTTGAGTACGGCCATCAGGTTCAGCGCCTGGACCACGTCCGGGCAGTTCTGGCAGGACAGCGAGAAGTACGTCTCGAAGCTGAACTGGCCTTTGAGCGAACGGATCTGCTCGATCACTTCAACACTGGCTTTCGATGGGTGGCCGCCGACTTGCAGCAAGGCCAGCACCAGCGAGGTGAATTCGTGCCCCATCGGGATGCCGGCGAAACGCAGACTGATGTCAGCGCCCGGACGGTTGATCGAGAACGATGGCTTGCGCGCATCGTCACCGCTGTCGATCAAGGTAATTTGGCTCGAAAGACTGGCAACGTCTTTCAGCAGTTCCAGCATTTCACGGGATTTCGCACCGTCGTCGAGGGAAGCAACGATCTCGATCGGCTGGGTGACCCGTTCCAGGTACGATTTCAACTGGGCTTTAAGATTGGCGTCCAACATACGGGCGATTTCCTTTATTTGAGGCGAAAAAAAGCCCGAGCGAATCTCGCCCGGGCATTTTTATGGGGCGGTGCAGCTAACTTAAGTAGGTGCGGAAATCCGCCCCGAGTTGCGTGTCACAGACTTAGATCTTGCCGACCAGGTCCAGGGACGGCGCCAGAGTGGCCTCGCCTTCTTTCCACTTGGCTGGGCAAACTTCGCCAGGGTGAGCAGCAACGTACTGAGCAGCCTTGATCTTGCGCAGCAGCTCGGAAGCGTCACGGCCAACGCCGCCATCGTTCAGTTCAACGATTTTGATCTGGCCTTCAGGGTTGATCACGAAGGTGCCACGGTCAGCCAGGCCAACTTCTTCGATCAGCACGTCGAAGTTGCGGGAGATGGCGTGGGTCGGGTCGCCGATCATGGTGTATTCGATTTTGCCGATGGCTGGCGAAGTGTTGTGCCAGGCAGCGTGAGCAAAGTGGGTGTCGGTGGAAACGCTGTAGATCTCTACGCCGAGTTTCTGGAAGGCAGCGTAGTTGTCAGCCAGGTCTTCCAGCTCGGTTGGGCAAACGAAGGTGAAGTCGGCTGGGTAGAAGAACACGACCGACCACTTGCCTTTCAGGTCAGCGTCCGAGACTTGAACGAAGTCGCCGTTTTTGAACGCGGTAGCTTTGAACGGTTTTACTTGGCTGTTGATGATAGGCATTGATGACTCTCCGTCAGGGGTTATGAAGTTGATGGGTGAATCCTACCCACTCACTCGACGGATGGCTCATTGGCAAACCTGATGCTGCTGATTTGTTTTCGCTATTAGCTGACTGTATTAATAGAAGAAAACGATATCTACGACGAAGCCGGGTTATCCGTAATCCGAGCCATCCCTTGGAATGGGCTGGCTTCAACATAGCGCATGGCGGACTTCATATCCTTCCAGCCGACGTAACTCATCAGGGATTTCAGATCCCAGCCGCTTTGGTGTGCCCACGTAGCGAAGCCACGGCGCAGGGAGTGGCTGGTGTAGTTTTCGGCGGCAATGCCGGCACGCTGCAATGCCTGACGCAGCAGAGGAATGATGCTGTTGGCATGCAACCCCTCCTCGCTCAGGTTGCCCCAACGGTCGATGCTGCGAAAAACCGGGCCACGCACCAGCGCCGCTTCGGTGATCCAGTCGATGTAGGCCTGCACCGGGCACAGCTTGAGCAGCGCCGGGGCTTGATAGGTCTGCCCGAGGTTTTCCCGATCGCCCTTGCTGCGTGACAGATACAGGGTGATGCCCTTGCCGGCATGCGCCTGCACATGCTCGATCTGCAAGCGACACAGCTCATCGCTGCGGAAGCCGCGCCAGAATCCCAGCAGGATCAATGCGCGATCGCGGTAAGCCTTGAGCAATAACGGGCGATCCTGCTGCTCCTTTGCGGTTTGCACTTCCTGCTCGAGCCAGTCGATGACGCGCTGCAAATCCTGCAACTGCAATGGTTCGGCCTGTTTCTCTTGCGCTGGATGCAATGCGCGAATCCCTTTGAAGACCTTGCGCACCACTGGCGCCTTGGTCGGATCAGCAAACCCTTGGCTGTTGTGCCATTGCGCCAGCGCCGACAGACGCAGTTTCAACGTATTGATCGACAGTTCTTCGGCGTGCGCCACCAGATACCGCGCGACGCTGTCGGCCGTCGCCGGCAAGAACCCGCCCCACTTCACTTCGAAATGCTCGATGGCCGCGCGATAGCTGCGGCGAGTGTTGTCACGGGTGGCGGCTTGCAGATAGCGATCCAGATCGCTCATGGGCTGTTTTCTCGCTGGCGTACTGAGACAGGGATGCAGAAGCGCATTTTGCCGCCTGACACTGGGTAATACCAGTATATCCCGTGTCTTTATTATCAAAGGTTTACCTTTATTTTCTGAATGGTACACTGCGTACTTTAGTGGCATGTACCACAGTACGTAACCGTAGGAGTTCACATGGCCCGTGGCGGCATTACCAAAGCCCTGGTGCAGATCGCGCGCACAGCAATCCTCGCCCGTGGCGAACACCCGAGCATCGATGCAGTACGCATTGAAATGGGCAACACCGGCTCGAAAACCACGATCCATCGTTATCTGAAAGAGCTGGATGACGGCGCTCAGCCCATTGAAGCCTCGGCTGAGCCCATCGATGACGAGCTGACCGCCCTCGTCTCGCGCCTCGCCCAGCGCCTCAAAGAACAGGCGCAAGAGCCTATCGAGCAGGCCCGTGAGCAGTTCGAGGAACAGCGCGAAGCACTGGAGTCGGAGCTGAACCAGACTCGTCAGGCACTGGAAAAGCTCGAACACGAGCACGACATTCAAGGCGCCGCACTGGAGCGTGAGTCCGAAGCGCTTGGTAACACACGGTCGATGCTGCAAACCGAGCAAACCCGCAATGCCGGGCTCAATCAGGCATTGGCCGATTTTGAATTGCGCTTGCAGGACAAGGACGAGCAGATCCGCTCGCTGGAAGAAAAACACCTGCATGCCCGTGACGCGCTGGAGCACTACCGCAACGCCGCCAAGGAGCAGCGCGAGCAGGAACAGAGCCGTCACGAAGCACAGGTGCAGCAGATTCAGGCCGAGTTGCGTCAGGCGCAGCAAAGTGCACTGGTCCGCCAGGACGAGATCACGCAACTGCACCGCGACAACGAACGCCTGCTCACGGAAAACCGTGGCACTCAACGCGAACTGAGTTTGTTGCAGGATCAGCTCAAGCAGAGCAATCAGCGTCAGGATCAACTGCTCGAACAAGCGACCCGCGTCGACAGCGAGCGCACCCTCCTCCAGGAACGCCTGCGCGTTGCGACACTGGAAAGCCAGACGCTCAAACAGAACGTCGAGGAGCAGACGCTGCTCAACCAGTCACTGGAAAAGGAATTGAACAAGGCTCAAGCAAGCCTGGAAGAAAGCCAGCGTCTGGCAGCTACCATTGCGGCAGCGCCAGACTCAGCCAAACCGAAAGACGCTTAAGCGCCGACCGGCGTACGCATGGTGACAAACTCTTCGGCGGCCGTCGGGTGCACCCCGATCGTGTCGTCGAAGTCGCGCTTGGTCGCGCCAGCCTTCAACGCAATCGCCAACCCCTGAACGATCTCGCCTGCGTCCGGGCCGACCATGTGGCAGCCGAGGACTTTGTCGGTCTTGCCGTCAACCACCAGTTTCATCAGGGTTTTTTCCTGGCACTCGGTCAGGGTCAGCTTCATCGGCCGGAAACGGCTTTCGAAGATCACTACATCGTGGCCAGCTTCGCGCGCTTCTTCTTCGGTCAAACCGACCGTGCCAATGTTCGGCAGGCTGAACACCGCCGTCGGGATCATCTTGTAATCCACCGGACGGTATTGCTCTGGCTTGAACAGACGCCGCGCCACCGCCATGCCTTCAGCCAATGCCACCGGCGTCAGTTGCACGCGACCGATGACGTCGCCCAGCGCCAGAATTGACGGCTCGCTGGTCTGGTACTGCTCGTCAACTTTGATGAAACCTTTGTCGGTGAGCTGCACATCGGTGTTTTCCAGCCCCAGATTGTCCAGCATCGGACGCCGACCCGTGGCGTAGAAAATGCAATCCGCCTCCAGCTCACGACCATCTTTAAGCGTGGCTTTCAAGCTGCCGTCAGCCTGTTTGTCGATACGCGCAATGTCGGCGTTGAACTGCAGATCCAGACCGCGCTTGGTCAGCTCTTCCTGCAAGTGCTTACGCACCGAACCATCGAAACCACGCAGGAACAGATCACCGCGATACAGCAGCGTGGTGTTCGCGCCGAGACCGTGGAAAATCCCGGCAAACTCGACCGCGATGTAACCGCCGCCAACCACCAGCACACGCTTTGGCAGCTCCTTGAGGAAGAACGCTTCATTGGAACCGATCGCGTGCTCGCGCCCCGGAATCTCCGGAATCTGCGGCCAGCCACCGGTAGCAATCAGAATGTTCTTCGCGGTAAAGCGCTCGCCATTCACCTCAACCTCATGCGGGCCAACGATCTTCGCGTGCGCCTCGTGCAAGGTCACACCACTGTTGACCAGCAGATTGCGGTAAATGCCGTTGAGGCGATTGATCTCGCGATCCTTGTTGGCGATCAGCGTCGCCCAATCGAAATTCGCTTCGCCCAGGCTCCAGCCAAAACCAGAGGCCTGCTCGAAGTCTTCGGCGAAATGCGCGCCGTACACCAGCAACTTTTTCGGCACACAGCCAACGTTGACGCAGGTCCCACCCAGATAACGACTCTCCGCCACCGCCACTTTCGCGCCGAACCCGGCCGCAAAACGCGCAGCACGCACACCGCCGGAACCGGCACCAATCACATAAAGGTCAAAATCGTAGGCCATTTCTATCTCCTCGGCAGGGGATCAGCATACCTGCAGACGGTTATTGAGCAAGTCTCTACAGCATGTAGATCAGCAACACCGTGGAGTTTTACCTTCAGCTTTTGATCAATGACATTCTGCCGATTCAACTTATGGCAACCGCAACGTACACCAAGCAATCAGAATCGCCATAAGCGCCAGACTGAAGGCGACCCAAGAAACCAATTCGATTCCGCCTTCAAATGCACTTCCCGCCTGCTGCATTAATTGTTGCGCCTGATTACCCGCCAAACCGGCCGCCACATGATGAGCGCCCGACAGCGTTTCACTTGCCAGCGTCGCCTGAATATCACTCAAAAACGCTGGAAGCTGCAGGCCAGTACGATAGTAGGCCGTGACCAGGCCGCCGAGCAGAGTCGTCCCCAACACCACGCCCACTTCATAGGCCGTTTCACTGATGGCGGAAGCTGCACCTGCCTTTGCCGGAGGCGCGGCCGACAAAATCACGTCATTGGACACCGTCGCAATAGCGCCCACTCCGACATTCAACAATGCAAACGCCGCTACCAACACCGCGAGACTGCTGCCGATGCTCGCCACCAGCAAAAACGCCGCACCAGCGAAGGCCATCAGGACCGGTATCAGCACATGCACAGGCATACGCTGCGCGACCGGCACCACCGCCATTCCAACCACGATCGCCATAATTTGCCCCGGCACCAAAGCCAGACTCGCGCTCAGAGGCGACATCTGCAGGACAATCTGCAGATACTGTGTCGTAAAGAAAACGAAACCGATGAGGAATGCAAGGCTCATCAGATTGATCAAAACAGACCCGCTGAAGGTGCCACTGCGAAACAGGGTCATATCTATCAGGGGCACAGGAAGACGCAACTGTCGCCTTACGAACATCCAGCCCGCCATTGCACCGACCAAAAAGGTGGTCAGCACTGTCCCATCGACCCCGTCACTGGCGCCATGCTTGATGCTGTAAACGATGCCTCCCAGTGCGACCATCGACTGGAGGATGCTGATAGGGTCCAGCGGACCCGACACTTCACGCTCTGACTCAGGGAGTAACAGCGGCCCCAACACCAACAATGGAATCAGGACGGGCACCGCCAACAGAAAAATCGCGCCCCAATCAAAGAACTGCAGCAACACCCCACCCACCAAAGGCCCCAGTGCCGAGCCGACGGTCAATGTCGTTGCCCAGATCGCTACTGCCAGTCTGCGCTCTTCTCGATCCTCAAATACCGAACGTATCAATGCCAGCGTGGAAGGCATCAGCATCGCGCCGAAAATCCCCATACAAGCCCGCCCGATAATCAGTTGCATGGCCGTTTCGGAATACGCGGTCAACACCGAGACCAGCGCAAACCCGAGCGACCCGACAAGCAGTAACTTACGGTGCCCCACCCGATCACCCAGGCTACCCATCGACACCAGCAGTCCGGCGAGCACCAACGAGTAGGCGTCGATCATCCACAGCTGTTGACTGGCACTCGGGCGCAAAGCTTCGGCGATTTTGGGTAATGCGAAACCCAGTACGGTGTTATCAACGGTTACCAGTAGCACTGGCAACATCAACACGCCGAGGCCGAACCAGCGCGTAGATTTTGCCTTGGTATTTGTAACCTGATGAGTAAGCGGCACCGGCAAATTCCTTATGCTGCAATCTTGATTCCGCTGACGTGTTCAGACAGTCGCGAAAGTTTTACCTGCGCACATCCGTGGCGAGGATTGACGAGTTCAACAGCGATCAAACGCGCTGACAATTACTCATTTGTTTCATATTACAACTCGGAAATTTCCTTCGACTTTCGACCCTTTTCGCTTGGAAGCGAACTTTTTCCAGCGCAAAAAAAACGCCCCGAACCAGTCGGGGCGTTTTTTGACTTTTACACGAATGAGACAGTGCAAAAGTCACTACTGACGAATCAAGCGCTCTTAATAAGCCTTGCCAGTCTTGTAGAAGTTCTCGAAGCAGAAGTTGGTGGCTTCGATGTAGCCTTCAGCGCCACCGCAGTCGAAACGCTTGCCTTTGAACTTGTAGGCCATGACGCAGCCGTTCTGGGCTTGTTTCATCAGGGCGTCGGTGATCTGGATTTCGCCGCCCTTGCCTGGCTCGGTTTGTTCGATCAGGTCGAAGATGTCCGGGGTCAGGATGTAACGGCCGATGATGGCCAGGTTCGATGGCGCGTCTTCCGGTTTTGGTTTCTCGACCATGCTGTGAACGCGGTAGATGTCATCGCGGATCATCTCGCCAGCGATAACGCCGTACTTGCTCGTTTCCTGCGGATCGACTTCCTGGATGGCGATGATCGAGCAGCGGAACTGCTTGTACAGTTTGACCATCTGGGTCAGTACGCCGTCGCCGTCGAGGTTGACGCACAGGTCGTCCGCCAGGACCACGGCGAACGGTTCGTCACCGATCAGCGGGCGACCGGTCAGGATCGCGTGGCCCAGACCTTTCATTTCGGTCTGGCGAGTGTAGGAGAACGAGCACTCGTCGAGCAGTTTGCGGATGCCGACCAGGTATTTCTCTTTGTCGGTGCCTTTGATCTGGTTTTCCAGCTCGTAGCTGATGTCGAAGTGGTCTTCCAGAGCACGCTTGCCACGACCGGTCACGATGGAGATTTCCGTCAGGCCAGCGTCCAGAGCTTCTTCAACGCCGTACTGGATCAGTGGCTTGTTTACCACCGGCAGCATTTCTTTAGGCATGGCTTTAGTCGCTGGCAGGAAGCGAGTACCGTAACCGGCTGCTGGGAACAAGCATTTCTTGATCATATAAGTCCTTGAAAGGGCTGTGTGTACGAGTTTCGGCGCAGTCTAATCAGGCGGCGTGCACCTTACAATGCCCCGCACTGGCTAACCGATGCCAACATAGAGAAATATTCTCGCCGATAGTTCCATCGACATCCTGGCGCAGCCAGATCAGCGTAGCTCAAAGCTGTCGACAATCCGGATTACCATACGCTCATCGCCCCCCAATGCCAGCATTTGCCGGTATCATGGCGCCTTTGAACCAGCGAACGAGACAAATAGATGGCTGCGGTAAAAATCGTCAACGGGTATGTGATCGACAAGAAAGACGGCAAGTGGACGCTGACCACCACCAATGGCGAACACATCGCCGGGCCTTTCGACAGCGAACAAATGGCGACCGAGGTAGCGGCAGTGTTCACCGACACTCCGGCATCGGCCAAGCGCCGCGGCAAAGATCAGGACTGATCTGCTGCGATACGCCCCAAGCCCTGCCTTTGAGCAGGGCTTTTTTGTGCCCACCTACAAACAAGTGGCCAAACGCTATAACCTTTTCACAGCGGTGCTGTCAGAGCGTCTAGTCCCCCTTGCTGAAGACCACGAACATGACCTTGAAAAAATGGCTGCCCCTGATTGCGGTATTGGCTCTGGCCGGCTGCGCCACCTCCCAACCTACCTACCTGAATAACGGCGAACAGGGGCTGTCCATCGATTGCTCCGGCGAAGCCAACTCCTGGGCGACCTGCTATGAAAAGGCCGATGCCTCTTGCGCGGGCACTGGCTATCGCATCGTTGGCACTGACGGCACGCCTGCGCCCAAAGAAAGCGACAAAACCCTCGGCGTCGATGTCGGCAACTACAAAAACCGCAGCGTCGTCGTGGTCTGCAAATAGATCTTACATATGAATTTCGGCGAACTTGATTCCGAGTCCGCGCACCACCTCGATCAGATCGTCGAGTCGATTGAAAGACTCGACCTCGTCGTTATCGTCCACCAGGAAATAACTGCGGCCAGCGCTTTTCTTGAAAAACACAATCCATTCTCCCGGATTCGCCGGGTTCTGGATGACGTGGGTGGCAGAGATCAGCCCCTCTACGTGGCGTTCCCGTACTTGCTCTCGCTTCATCGCGGCTCCATAAATGAAAATGCCGTCACAGCATGACTGCGACGGCATCGGTGCTGATGACTGTCAGTCTATCAGCCGGAAATACATGCATTGGCAGCGTTTCGCACGTCACGCGGACGCACTGGCACATTCGACATGCGCTCATGCAGCTTGATGCTGCTGCCGCCGGAGCGATCTTCAATATCAAATACCGCTGCCGCGCCGGTGGAAAATTTCCCCGGGACGATGACCCGAACACCGTCCTTGTGTGGCTGCATTTGCAGCGCGCCGCGGCTGTCCGCCAGCTTCTCGGCCAGGCATTGAGCATATTCATGGGGTTTCTTGCCGGAGATTACGCTCACGGTCGGCAGCGTTTCATTGATTTCGGAAACACTCGCACAACCACCCACAGCCAGAACCAACGGCAGACACACCACACCCCACTTCATACAATTCCTCCGTTAAAGACCGTCCGACAGCACAAATGCTGTTTTTCTCCGGGGCCTTCTGCATTTAACTCGCATCCGATCGCGAATATCTGTTCAAAATTGTCAAACCAACGCCCGACGGCCAGATAATAACCCGTGCAGGCTGATAAACTGCGCGCAATTACAAGCTATCGTTTTGATTTTGTAGAAAAAGCCCTTCTGGAGGCGCCCATGAAATTCATTCACCAGCGCGAGCACCTCAACGAAGACGACATCGTCGTCATCCAATGCTCGCAAATGTGCAACATCCGTCTGATGAACGACGCCAACTTCCGCAGCTTCAAGAATGGTGGCCGTCACACCTATCACGGCGGCGCCTTCGACACGTTTCCGGCCCGTATCACCGCGCCGAGCACCGGTTTCTGGAACATCACCATCGACACCGTCAACCGCCGTGCGATCAGCGTGACCCGCAAGCCGACGCTGACCCATTCGATCAAGATCATCCGTCGCTCCAGCACCAAACTCAGCTGAGACGCGCCATCCAACCAGAAAGGAAAGCATGACCGTGGCCCAAACGACCAAATACGTCATCAAGTACAAACTCAACGGTGAACGCCGCTTTGAGTTCGCGCAGCTCGAAAACGGCACCGAAGAAGAAGCCAAAGTTGCTCTGGACGCGATTCACGGTCAGAGCGACGACGTGATCAGCGAAATCAGCGTCAGCAAAGCACTGTAAGGCGCAACCACGAATTCGACCGCAAGCGGCGGAGTGTTCTGCCGCAAGGCCCTGCCTAAACTGACCGCCTCGACCATGAGTCAAGGCGTCAGCATGTCAATGTCACCCTCCCGGCTGGAGTTGCTCGACTGGGCAAGTCTGGAGCAGCAAATGGATCACGATGGTTGCGCGATTATCCGCTCACTGCTGTCGTCAAAAAGCTGCGAGCGTTTAAGTGCGCTCTATCCGCAAGCCGAACCGTTTCGCTCGCAGGTCATCATGGCGCGTCACGGTTTCGGTCGTGGCGAGTACAAGTATTTCCGCTATCCGCTTCCCTCAACCGTAGAACGCCTGCGCACTGCGCTTTACCCTCATCTGGTGCCGCTGGCAAACCGCTGGTTCGAACGCATGAACCTGGCAAAGCGCTTTCCCGAGACCCACTGCGAGTTCCTACAACTCTGCCATGCCGCCGGCCAGACGCGCCCTACTCCGCTTCTATTGCAGTACGGCCCGCAGGATTACAACTGTCTGCACCAGGACTTGTACGGCGACTTGGTATTTCCCTTGCAAGTGGCGATTCTTCTGTCAGAACCGGGCAAGGATTTTACCGGCGGCGAATTCGTGCTCACCGAACAACGCCCGCGCATGCAATCGCGCCCATTGGTGCAAGACCTGAAACAAGGCGACGCACTGATTTTCGCCGTGAATCAACGCCCGGTCAAAGGCGGGCGCGGCGACTATCGAGTGACCATGCGTCATGGCGTCAGTCGCCTGCACAGTGGAAAAAGGCATACCCTAGGCATCATCTTTCACGACGCAACCTGATGGCTATGTTTTCAACAACATTCGACCTGTTCGCTGACCACGAACCCGAACAACAAGCCCGAGCCGAACAGATTGGCGAGCAATCCTGGTTATTGCGCGGCTTCGCACTGCCGATTGTCGATCAGTTGCTGCCGGCACTGGACGTCGTTCTCGCCGCGTCGCCCTTGCGTCACATGGTGACACCTGGCGGCTTCAACATGTCAGTCGGCACCAGCAGTTGCGGTGACTGGGGCTGGATCACCGATCGCAGCGGCTATCGTTATTCGGCTGTCGATCCGCTCAGCGGGCAGCCTTGGCCGCAGATGCCAACATCGTTCGCTGCTCTGGCGCATTCGGCTGCCGAGCGAGCTGGTTTTTCTGATTTCACTGCAGATTCCTGTCTGATCAATCGCTATGTCCCTGGCGCAAAAATGTCATTGCATCAGGATAAAGACGAAAAGGACTACGCCGCGCCGATCGTTTCCCTGTCACTCGGATTGCCGGCCATGTTTCTGTTCGGTGGTTTTGCGCGCAGCGACAAGACCCGGCGAATCCCCCTGCTGCACGGTGACTTGGTGGTCTGGGGCGGCGTTGACCGATTGCGCTACCACGGCGTATTGCCGATCAAACAAGGTCAGCATCCACGCTTGGGTGAACAACGGATCAACCTGACTTTTCGGGTTGCTCGCTGAGCTCGAAAAGTTTGACCGCAAGGCCCGGAGTGTTGTGCCAGGCGAGGCTGGTTAACCTGAATCAAAAAGGTCAACGGATCACTCATCATGAAAACGCTTTCGACTCCGCTCAACACCGAACATGATCCTCGCTGGGCCGCCGTGCTTGCGCGCGATCCGCAGGCGGACGGGCAGTTTGTCTACGCTGTGAAAACCACGGGCATCTACTGCCGCCCGAGCAGCCTGGCACGCCTGCCGAAACCGCAGAATGTCGAGTTTTTCGACACCGCCCAACAGGCCGAAGCAGCGGGGTATCGGCCTAGCAAACGTGCAAGCAAGGATCAAAGTGATGTCGCCGTGCAGCATGCCGCGACCGTCGCCACAGCTTGCCGGCAAATCGAAACGGCCGAGAATCCGCCCGCCCTGAGCGAGCTGGCAGAGACGGCTGGTTTGAGCCCGTTTCACTTTCATCGGGTGTTCAAAGCCGCCACCGGCCTCACACCCAGAGCCTACGCGGCGGCCCATCGTTCGCGCAGAGTGCGTGAGCATCTCGCGGACGGCAGTTCAGTGACGGACGCCCTGTATGAAGCAGGTTTCAACTCCAACAGTCGTTTCTATGAATCAGCCAATCACTTGCTGGGGATGAAACCCGGTGACTATCGCGCTGCCGGAAAGAACAACGACATTCATTTTGCCGTTGGCCAGTGCTCGCTCGGCGCGATTCTGGTGGCGCAAAGCGAGCGTGGGGTATGCGCGATTCTGTTGGGTGACGACCCGCATCAATTGGTGTGCGACCTGCAGGATCAGTTTCGTAAAGCCAACCTGATTGGCGCAGACAGCGGGTTTGAACAGTTGATCGCCAAAGTCGTGGGTTTTATCGAAGCGCCGGCCATTGGCCTGGACCTGCCACTGGACGTGCGTGGGACAGCGTTTCAGGAACGTGTCTGGCAAGCGCTGCGGGAGATTCCGTTGGGCAGCACCGCCAGCTACGCCGAAATTGCCCAGCGCATCGGCGCACCGACGTCCATGCGCGCGGTGGCCCAGGCTTGCGGAGCCAACCGCCTGGCGGTGGCGATCCCTTGCCACCGCGTGGTGCGCAGCGATGGCAATCTTTCCGGTTATCGCTGGGGTGTCGAGCGCAAGCGTCAGTTGCTGGAGCGTGAGACGACGTCCTGAGAGGCTGCCCCGCGCCGTCGGCGACTGTCAGCGATTGACGTCCACCACAACCCGTCCGCGAAGTTGCCCGGCGAGCAATTTTGGCGCCGCATCGATGGCTTCACTCAAGCCGATTTCATGGCTGATCAATGCCAGCAAGGAGAAATCCAGATC
The DNA here is from genome assembly GCF_054070155.1 of Pseudomonas sp. SDT291_1_S447. NCBI lineage: Bacteria > Pseudomonadati > Pseudomonadota > Gammaproteobacteria > Pseudomonadales > Pseudomonadaceae > Pseudomonas > Pseudomonas sp. SDT291_1_S447. Next base: position 38,822 of record NZ_JBSVXS010000026.1, on the reverse strand, counting down.
CTTGGCCAGACGATCCCACGCTTGCAGACGGCGGGCCTTGGCCTGGGTCACGCTGTTGATGCCAGCCAGGGTCACGCCGCGCAAAATGAACGGCGCCACCGAAGCCGGGAAATCCATGCCTTGCGCCAGACCACAGGCGGCGACGGTGCCTTCGGAGTGGGTGCTCGCGCAAGCATTGGCCAGTGTATGACTGCCGACCGAATCGATCACCGCTGCCCAACGCTCTTTAGCCAGTGGTTTGCCGGGCGCTGACAACGTGGCGCGGTCGATGATTTCACTGGCGCCCAATTGCTGCAGATATTCATGCTCGGAAACGCGGCCGGTGGACGCGACCACGCGATAACCAAGCTTGCTCAGCAGGGCGATGGCAAAACTGCCGACGCCGCCATTGGCTCCCGTGACCAGCACTTCACCCTGCTCTGGCGTCACACCATTGCGCTCGAGCGCCAGAATGCACAGCATCGCCGTGTAACCGGCCGTACCGATGGCCATGGCTTGCGCCGCGGTAAAGGCCTTGGGTAAGGGAATCAACCAGTCGCCATTGAGCCGCGCCTTCTGCGCCAGACCTCCCCAGTGATTTTCGCCAACGCCCCAGCCATTCAGCAGCACCTGATCACCCACCTTATAGTCGGGGTGGGAACTGGCTTCCACGGTGCCCGCCAGGTCGATCCCCGGCACCATCGGAAATTTGCGCACCACCGGGCTGCTGCCGGTAATCGCCAGACCGTCCTTGAAGTTCAGGGTGCTGTACGCGACGGCCACGGTGACATCGCCTTCGGGCAATTGCTCTTCGTTGACCTGTTGCAGGTTGGCGCGATAACCGCTGTCGTCTTTGTCGATCACAATGGCGTTGAACATGACTGCCTCGCATGACTGTTTTCAAAATGTCGTGCCTTGAAATACCACATCGCAACACCCTGCCACATTCGACTTTGCGCCAATCGCCGAATCCGTCGGGTATTTCCATGGCGGGCGGCTATGCTTTTTCGACGGTCGTGTTTTTGCCGTTATTCCTTCCAAAACCGCGCTGTCGATGGAGCTGACAATGTCTTACCCGCGCTCGTGCTTCGTGCTGTTGATGCTCTTTCTGCTGGCGTTCGGCAGCGCCTCGGCGGCACCGGCCACCGAGACCCCGATCGAGCCGACCTGGCCACAAGTCATCAGCAGCGGCAAAGCGAAATTGACCGTATATCAGCCGCAACTCGACAGTTGGGACGGCTACACCCTCAATGCCCGCGCAGCCGTTGAAGCCACCGGCGCGGATGGCAAATCCACCTTTGGCATTGTGCAATTCAGTGCGCATACGCTGGTCGACAAGGCCACGCGCTGGGTCGCGCTGGATCAGTACAAAATCATCAAGGCCGATTTCCCGGCTGATGCCAGTCAAGCCACCACGTGGCTCGCGGCTTTGCAGAAAGACGCCGAAAACCGCAAGAAAACCATCTCGCTGGATCAACTCGAAGCGGCCGTCGGCGTACTGTCAGCCGAGCAGAAAGCTGACAGCGCGCCGCTGGAAAACACACCACCGACGATCATCAGCTCCGACGTCCCCGCCCTGCTCGTCTATATCGATGGCGACGCGGCCTACCGGCCGGTAGACGGCACGGCGCTGCAACGGGTGATCAACACTCGCCCGCTGTTGTTGAAAGACGCTCAGGGCAAACATTACCTGCACGTCTTCGATGGCTGGATGGTCGCCGACCAGCTCAATGGCGCCTATACGCGTCTGGCCACACCGCCGGCGGATCTGGCGAAAGCCAAACAGGCCGCCATTCAGAGCCGGCAAGTGGATCTGCTGACCGGGCAAAGCGACCCGAAAGACAAGGTCCCCAGCCTGGCCAAACCGCCACAACCGAAAATTTTCATCGCCACCACTCCCACCGAATTGCTGGTCACCGATGGCGCAGCGCAGTGGTCACCGATTCAAGGCACAGGCTTGCTGTATGTCACCAATACCACCGGGCACATCTTCAAGGAGATCGGTGACCAGAACAGCTATGTGCTGATCTCCGGCCGCTGGTTCCGCGCCACTGACATGAATGGCCCGTGGACGTTTACCCCGGCAGACAAACTGCCGGCAGATTTCGCCAACATCCCCGACGACAGCCCGAAAGAAAACATCAAGGCGTCGGTCGCCGGCACCCCGCAAGCCAAAGAAGCGGCTATCGCCGCGGCCATTCCACAGACCTCGGCGATCAAGAAAAGCGCGGTAAAAATGACCGCGCCACAGTTCGATGGCGAGCCGCAACTCAAAGCCATCAACAGCACGACGTTGCAATACGTGGTCAACAGCGCAACGCCCATCATCCGCGTCGACAACAACAATTGGTACGCGGTGGAAAATGGTATCTGGTTCACCGCCACCAGCGTGAGCGGCCCTTGGCTTGTCGCCAGTTCCGTGCCGGCGGTGATCTATTCGATCCCGCCGAGCTCGCCCATGCACTACCTCACCTACGTCAAAGTCTACGAGTCCAGCGGCGATACCGTGGTCGTCGGCTACACGCCCGGTTATCAGGGTTCGAATCTTGATCCAGCCACGGGCGTCGTGGTCTATGGCACCGGTTATCCCTACACACCCTGGGTGGGCAGCGTCTGGTATGGCCCGCCGGTGACTTATGGGTTTGGCGTCGCCATTCGCTATACACCGTGGACGGGCTGGACCTTCGGCTTCGGTTTTGGCTGGAGCTGGGGCGGCAGCACTGTCGCCATGGGTTGGGGCTGGGGCGCCTACCCGTGGTGGGGCAATTACGGCTGGGGATACGCCTGGGGCCCGCACCTGTACCCAGCGCCGTTGGCCTGGGGCGGCGCCGCTTACGGGTATCGCGGTGGCGCGGTGGCCTGGGGTCCCGGTGGCTGGGCGGGCACTACCGGCAACATCTATCACCAATGGGGTGACCGGGCCACGGTCAGCCGCTATGGCGCTGGCTACAACGCCTGGACCGGTAATCGCTGGGCCGGTCAGGTTGGTTCTTCCTATAACTCACGCACTGGCGTCGCGGCTGCCGGTCAACGCGGGGCCGTGCATAACGTCTACACCGGAAATTACGCGGCTGGGCGCAGCGGCGTGGCCGTCGGACCGAACGGTGGCGCCATTGCCGGTGAGCGCGTCACCGCCGGCAATGCGCGCAGCGGTACGCAGGTCACCGCCAATCGTGGCGCCGTGTACAACCCCAACACTGGCAACACCACCCAGTATGGCGGCGTTCGCGGGCGCAATGGCGGCGCTGCACGCGTGGGTGACAACGTTTACGCGGGTCACGATGGCAACGTGTACAAAAAAACCGATAACGGCTGGCAACCAATGGTCAAGGGTGGCGCGACCCGGAATGCACCGGTCAATAACAATGCCCAGTTGCAGAATCTCAACCGTGAATCCGCCGCACGCAACTTCGGCAACCAGCGCACCAACAACTTTCACAACTCCTCACAATTGATGAATCGCTCGTTTGGCGGTGGTGGTGGCGGACTTCATCGACGCTGAAAAACTGCACGGGTTGTTCTGAATTTCGAACTGGCTGCGGATCCGCTTTTGCTGTTAAAAACCGGTTCTGCCGTCCCTGCCCGCTACCTCGTTCGGAGAACATCTTTCATGAGCCAATGGCCAGACACCCGCATACTTGATCTGCTCGGCATTGAACTGCCAATCATCCAGGGCCCGATGGCCGGTGCGACGAATTCGTCCATGGTCATCGCCGTGTGCAATGCCGGTGGTCTGGGGTCGATGCCGGCGGCGATGCTGAGCATCGAGCAATTACGCGAAGAGCTGAAAACCATTCGCCAGCACACCAACAAGCCCTTCAACGTGAACTTCTTCTGCCATCAGCCGCCGGCAGCCGATGAGCAACGTGCACGTGACTGGAAGCATCTGCTGGAGCCTTATTACCGCGAACTGGGTGCCGATTTCGCTGCGCCGACGCCGGTGTCGAACCGCGCGCCGTTCGATGCGGCAGCCTGTGAGGTGCTGGAAGAATTTCGGCCGCAGGTGGTGAGTTTCCATTTCGGTCTGCCAGAGAAATCCCTGCTCGATCGGGTCAAGGCAACCGGAGCAAAAATTCTCTCCTCGGCCACCACTGTCGATGAAGCGATCTGGCTGGAACAGCACGGCTGCGACGCGATCATCGCCATGGGTTACGAGGCCGGCGGCCATCGCGGCATGTTTCTCAGTGATGACCTGAGCAGTCAGGTCGGCACGTTTGCCTTGGTGCCTCAGATAGTCGATGCGGTGACAGTGCCGGTGATTGCCGCCGGGGCTATTGCCGATGCACGCGGCGTGGCGGCGGCGCTTGTATTGGGCGCATCGGCGGTTCAGGTCGGCACGGCCTATTTGTTCACGCCGGAAGCCAAAGTCAGCGCCGCTCACCACAAAGCGTTGCGCACCGCCAAGGAAAGCGAAACGGCGGTCACCAATATTTTCACCGGGCGGCCGGCGCGGGGCATTCTCAACCGCGCCATGCGTGAGCTGGGGCCGATGTCTTCGAAAGCACCGGCGTTTCCCTTGGCGGGTGGGGCGCTGATGCCGTTGCGAGCAATCAACGAGGCAGAGTTTGCCAACCTCTGGGCGGGTCAGGCATTTACCCTGGGCAAAGACATGGGCAGCGCTGAACTGACCCGACAACTGGCTGAAGGTGCGATGGCAAAACTCACTGGTCATTGAGCTGCGCAGTGTGAGGATTCAGGCATCCTCACACGGGTTTCAACCAACACTTCCTGTTTGGCGGCATTTCGCTATATATTCCGCTATATAGCGAATTCACCCCCCTGCATGGCGCAGTCCACTTCCAACAATAGCTGCGCTCTGCACTCGCCAATAACGGAGCTGTTACATGACCATTCGTGCCCCACGTTTTGCCCCTGCCTGCGTGGCCTCCTTGCTCGCGGTCTTCGCCGTCGGCGCTGTTCAGGCTGATGAAGTTCAGGTAGCGGTTGCGGCCAACTTCACCGCGCCGATCCAGGCCATCGCCGCCGATTTCGAAAAAGACACCGGGCACAAACTGGTTGCAGCCTACGGCGCCACCGGCCAGTTCTACACCCAGATCAAAAACGGCGCACCGTTCGAAGTGTTCCTCTCCGCTGACGACACCACCCCGGAAAAGCTCGAGAAAGAAGGCGACACCGTCAAGGGCTCGCGCTTCACGTACGCCGTCGGCACACTTGCGTTGTGGTCGGCGAAAGAGGGTTATGTGGATGACAAAGGCGAGGTGCTGAAAAAGAACGAGTACCAGCACCTGTCCATCGCCAATCCGAAAGCCGCACCCTATGGCCTGGCCGCCACGCAAGTGCTGGAAAAACTCAAACTGACCGAGGCGACAAAAGCCAAGATCGTTGAAGGTCAGAACATCACCCAGGCTTACCAATTCGTCTCGACCGGTAACGCCGAACTGGGCTTCGTGGCCCTGTCGCAGATCTACAAGGACGGCAAAGTCAGCAGCGGTTCGGCATGGATCGTCCCTGCTGATATGCACGACCCGATCAAGCAAGACGCTGTCATTCTCAACAAAGGCAAAGACAACCCCGCCGCCAAGGCGCTGGTTGAATACCTCAAAGGCCCGAAAGCCGCTGCGGTGATCAAGTCCTACGGATACCAGCTGTAAATGTCGCTGACGAGTGCCGATTTCGCGGCGATCTGGCTGACCCTGCAACTGGCGTCCCTGACCACCGCGATTCTGCTGGTTGTCGGCACGCCGATTGCCCTGTGGTTGTCGCGCACCCGCTCGTGGTTGCGCGGCCCGATCGGGGCAATTGTCGCCCTGCCCCTCGTGCTGCCACCGACCGTGATCGGTTTCTATCTATTGTTGATGATGGGCCCGCACGGTTTTCTCGGCCAATTCACCCAATGGCTGGGTCTGGGCACCCTGACCTTCAGTTTCACGGGCCTGGTGATCGGTTCGGTGATCTATTCCATGCCGTTCGTGGTGCAACCGTTGCAAAACGCGTTCTCGGCGATCGGCACCCGCCCATTGGAAGTCGCCGCGACCTTGCGCGCCAATCCGTGGGACACTTTTTTCAGCGTGATTGTGCCGCTGGCGCGCCCCGGCTTTATCACTGCGGCGATCCTCGGCTTCGCGCATACCGTTGGTGAATTCGGCGTGGTGCTGATGATCGGCGGCAACATTCCCGACAAGACCCGCGTGGTTTCCGTGCAAATCTACGATCACGTCGAAGCAATGGAATACGCACAGGCTCATTGGCTGGCCGGGGCGATGCTGGTGTTCTCGTTTCTGGTGTTGCTGGCGCTGTACTCCAGCCGCAAGACCCGCGCAGGTTGGAGCTGACCAATGATTGTTGTACGTCTGAAACGGGTCTATGCGGACTTCGGCCTCGATGTCGACCTGAACTTGCCCGGCCGTGGCGTGACCGCGCTTTACGGGCATTCCGGCTCGGGCAAAACCACCTGCCTGCGCTGTATCGCCGGGCTTGAACGCGCTGAACATGGCTTCGTGCAGATCAACGACGAAGTCTGGCAGGACAGCGACAACGGCATTTTCGTCCCGCCACACAAACGTGCGCTCGGCTATGTGTTTCAAGAAGCCAGCCTGTTCCCCCACCTGTCAGTGCTGGCCAATCTGCAATTCGGCCTCAAGCGTATCGCCCGATCCCAACGTCGGGTAGACATGGCGCAGGCCACTGAACTCTTGGGTATCGGTCATTTGCTCGAACGTCATCCGCAGCATTTGTCGGGAGGCGAACGCCAGAGGGTCGGTATCGCCCGTGCGTTGCTGACCAGCCCGAAACTGCTGTTGATGGACGAGCCACTGGCCGCTCTCGACAGCCAGCGCAAAAGTGAAATCCTGCCGTACCTGCAACGGTTGCATGACGAGCTGGACATTCCAGTCTTGTACGTCAGCCATGCGCAGGACGAAGTCGCGCGGCTGGCCGACCATCTGGTGTTGCTCAGCGAAGGTAAGGCGCTGGCCAGCGGCCCGATCGGTGAAACTCTCGCGCGTCTCGACCTGCCGATGGCGATGGGCGATGACGCTGGCGTGATCATTGAGGGCCAGGTCAGCGCTTACGACGCGGACTACCAATTACTGAGCCTGCAATTGCCGGCCACCGAGATGAGCATTCGCGTCACTCACGCGCCAATTGCATTGGGTCAGCCCCTACGCTGCAAAGTGCACGCCCGGGACATCAGCCTGAGCCTGCAGAGCAGCGAGTTCAGCAGCATTCTCAATCGACTGCCGGTCACGGTGGTCAGCGAGCAATCAGCAGACAATGCCGCCCACGTGCTGATTCGTCTCGACGCCGGCGGTACTCCATTGGTCGCACGCATCACGCGCTACTCCAGAGACCAATTGGGCGTGCATCCGGGCCAGCATTTATGGGCGCAGATCAAAGCGGTCGCGGTCCTCGCCTAAATCATTCGGCACCACGGCAACGGCGTGCGGTCAATCGCTTTACAGACCGCCGCGCCATTAAAGGAAACTGCCATGCCCGACACCGTGCTGACTGCCGACCTGCCATCCGACCTGCATTACGTCGACGACACCCAGCCCGGTATCACCCGCAAGAAACTGCGCGGCAAGTTCTGCTACTTCGAGCCGTCAGGCCAGCGCATCACCGACACCGACGAAATCAAACGCATCAATGCTCTCGCGGTACCGCCGGCCTACATCGATGTGTGGATCTGCCCCGATCCGCAAGGTCATTTGCAAGCCACCGGCCGTGATGCCCGTGGCCGCAAGCAATATCGTTATCACGCTCGCTGGCGCGAAGTGCGCGATGCCGATAAATATTCGCGGCTGCGCGAGTTCGGTCTGGCCTTGCCAAAACTGCGCAAGCAACTGGAAGCGTTGTTGGCCGCGCCCGGCTTCAGTCGCGACAAGGTCATGGCCACCGTAATCACTCTGCTTGATGCGACGCTGATTCGGGTCGGCAACACGCAATACGCCCGCGACAACCGCTCCTACGGCCTGACCACCCTGCGCAGCCGGCATGTCGAAGTCAACGGCAGTGCGATCCTGTTCCAGTTTCGCGGCAAGAGCGGCATCGAACACCAGATTACCGTCAAGGATCGACGGCTGGCGCGCATCATCAAGCGTTGTCTGGAGATTCCCGGGCAGAACCTGTTTCAGTATCTGGACGAAAACGGTGAGCGGCACACCGTCAGTTCTTCCGACGTCAATGCGTACCTGCAAACCCTGACCGGCGCCGACTTCACCGCCAAGGACTATCGCACATGGGCTGGCAGCGCCCTGGCGTTGGCGGTATTGCGCGAACTCAAGCATGAATCCGAGACCGAGGCCAAACGGCATGTGGTGGAGATGGTGAAAAATGTCTCCAGGCAGTTGGGTAACACCCCGGCGGTGTGTCGCAAGTGTTATATCCACCCGGCGGTGGTGGAGAATTTCATGCTCGGCACCCTCGCCGAATTACCGCGCCCCCGCGTGCGCAAAGGCCTGCGCGCCGAAGAAGTGGCTTTGGCAATGTTTCTTGAACGCATGAGCGACATCACCAACGCGCCTTGATCGACAACTTATCGCCCAGCTACAGGCCATGACCGGCCGTTCACCAGCGTCAAAGATTGGTGCCCGTTGAGCAACGCCTGGATTGATCGGAACGCTGAGAAAGGCGCCGGCAACCGACGAGTTGACCTGTCTATTTTTTGCACGATTGCCGGGGGCTTCTATAGTTGATCTGACACGAATCAGCTGCGGTGACGCCATGGAAGACATTTTCGTTGTGAAGCGTTGCAACAAGATCATCATTCATGGTCGACGCGCCGGAGACAGCCAGCATGATCCCGCCGAAGCCCTGAATTGGTTTCGCATCTGCGACACCCGCACCAACGGCTTCATCGGCGATGGCTACGACGTTGAAGAGGACGCACGACGTGAATGCAAACGCCTCAACGCAGCCAGTTCCCCAAAAGCGGTCCGCGAATCGTCCGGCTGATGCCGATCATAAGCGGGTCTATACTGAAACCAGCTGAAGGAGCAGCGCCCCACGGTAGAAGGCTCGCAACACGCGGGCTTTTTGCTGCAGCTCAGGTTTCATAGAACGGAGGTGTTTCATGTCCGAAAAAGAGTCCATCACCACCCTCCTCACCCTGCTCGACGCCCGTCAGGCACGCCTCGCGGCCGCTTGCAAAGAGATCGCCGACTGGGTCGACCACCAAGGCGGGCATCCGACCGCCCTGCGCATCCGTGACCGGCTGAACGATATAGAGAAGGATGCTCCGCTGATTCGCAATACGCTGTCGGCGCTCAAGCCTGTCGATCGGCCACTGCCTCGGTTCAGATGACAGCGACTTCGCCAAGGTCTCAGGAATTTGCCTCACAAGCGGTGACACACAGGTCACCGCGTATTTGCCTGTCCGAAATGTTTATTCTCCCCCGCGAATGCGTTTTCACATAACGATCACATCTGCGCGTCTACAGTAAAAACCACTCCTTTGCAAAACACCCTCTCACCCGCCCGCATGCGGGTGTTTTTTTGCCTGCGCCCCATTGCCGAACGGCACAGGAGGTGAGTTGTCAAAAGCAATACACGTCGCAAAGGAGACAGTTCATGGTTATCCATTTCAACGTTGACGGGCATCTGGCCTGTGGTCATAAAGGCAAACAACTGTCGGCAAGCAGAGAGCTTAATCGTGTGAAATGCCGCAGTTGCCGCAATACCGATGCCTTCAAACAGGCACGAAAAGACCAGCGCAACGCAGCCCGCAGAATGGCCCGCCAGGCCAAAGCCACGAATGGCGAAGCAAGCTGGCGCACAGAATGGGTCGAGCGGCTGACAGCAATGGCCGGACTTCAGCGCTTGCCTCGGGGTTTTAGCGGGCAGACTTTCGTTTAGCCCTGCATAAAAAAAGGCAAAAAAAAGGCCTGCATGAGAAAACTCATGCAGGCCTTTGATATTCATGGTGCCCGAAGCCGGAATCGAACCGGCACGCCCTTACGAGCGGGGGATTTTAAGTCCCATGCGTCTACCAGTTTCGCCATTCGGGCGGTAGCGCGGTGTTGCTGCTTCCTGCTGCACAGTCGCGACCCTGACAGGATCCAACCTTGGATAGCAGAGCGGGAAATATATACATCACTTCCCGGCGAAGCAAGTTTGCAATGGCCGTATTTCAAGACTAAATCTTGCAGCGCAGTGCAAATAAAAAAGCTCCGTAAATCATGGATCTACGGAGCTTGTTTATAGTGGAGGCCGAGGTCGGAATCGAACCGGCGTAGGTGGATTTGCAATCCACTGCATAACCATTTTGCTACTCGGCCTCAAAGCATTTGCTGTCAGTAGCACAACAACAAACACGTACAAACTGGAGCGGGAAACGAGACTCGAACTCGCGACCCCGACCTTGGCAAGGTCGTGCTCTACCAACTGAGCTATTCCCGCTTGGTGTGGCGCATTCTATAGATTTCAGAAGCCCCGTCAACCCTTTGATTCAAAAAAGTTTTATTTCTTTTCAACATCGGTTTTCAGATGTGGCCAGGCCGCACGAAGGTATTGAACCATCGACCATAAAGTCAGGCCTGCGGACACCATCAACAACGCGTAACCCAATATCACCCAGAAGCTGAAGTCCTTTGGATTGGCCAACAGGATTACCAGTGCCAGCATTTGCGCAGCGGTTTTCCATTTGCCCAGGTTCGAGACTGCGACGTGAGCACGGGCGCCGAGTTCGGCCATCCATTCACGCAGTGCCGAAACGACGATCTCGCGACCAATGATGACGGCCGCAGGCAAAGTCAGCCACAGATTGCCGTGCTCCTGCACCAGCAGCACCAGTGCCACGGCAACCATGAGTTTGTCGGCCACCGGATCTAGAAACGCACCGAACGGAGTGCTTTGTTCGAGGCGGCGCGCCAGGTAGCCGTCCAGCCAATCAGTCGCTGCCGCAAAGGCAAACACCGAGGCGGAGGCCATGTAACTCCACTGATAAGGCAGATAGAACAGCAAAATGAAGATCGGAATGAGCAGAACGCGTAGAACGGTAATCAGATTAGGGATATTCATCGGCACAACTGGCTACGAGGTGAAGGGGCATTCTACTCGCTATGCAGGTTTGCATAAATCGACTCTGCGAGCTTTTTACTGATCCCCGGGGCTTTGGCGATCTCTTCGATGCTTGCACGAGTCAGCTCCTGCAATCCACCAAAATGTTTCAACAAGTCGCGACGCCGGGTCGGGCCAACGCCCGCAACGCCTTCCAGCGTTGACGTACGGCGGGTTTTGCCGCGGCGGGCGCGGTGTCCGGTAATTGCAAAACGGTGGGCCTCATCGCGGATTTGTTGAATCAGGTGCAGCGCCGGCGAATCGCCACGCAAGGTGAACTCATGCGCCGCATCATTTAGATACAACGTTTCAAAGCCAGCCTTGCGCGTGGCACCCTTGGCGACACCCAGCAAGATCAGATCCGGCACGGCGAGTTCATTGAGAACATCACGAGCCATCGACAGCTGACCCTTGCCACCGTCGACCAGCAAGATATCCGGCAGCTTGCCCTCGCCCTCCTTGAGTTTGCTGAAGCGTCGTGTAAGGGCCTGATGCATGGCGGCATAGTCGTCACCCGCCGTGACTCCTTCGATGTTGTAGCGCCGGTAGTCCGACTTGATTGCGCCTTCCGGGCCAAACACCACACAGGAAGCAACCGTTGCCTCACCACTGGAATGACTGATGTCGTAGCACTCCAGACGCTGCGGCGGCTCATCCAGGTTCAACACTTCGGCCAAGGCCTCAAACCGCGCTGCCGTGTGTTGACGGTTGGCCAGGCGTGCGCCCAATGCCTGCTCTGCGTTGGTCACGGCCAGTTGCTGCCAGCGCGCACGTGTACCACGCACCCGATGACTGATGGCCAGCTCTCGGCCACGCAACTCGTGGATCGCCTCGATCAACGTCGGAAAATCTTCGTGAACCACATTGACGATCAGTTCGCTCGGCAAATCCCGCTCGGGGCTGCTGATGAAGTACTGGCCGAGAAACGCGGCCATGACCTCCGACACATCCTCTTCGATACCGACTTGCGGAAAGAAATTCTTGCTGCCCAGCACGCGCCCGCCGCGGACGCTGATCAAATGCACGCAGGCACCACCCGGGTTGACGAAAGCCGCGATGACGTCGATATCTCCCGTGCCGCCTTCCATGCTTTGTTGATCCTGGACCCTGCGCAACAGCGCGATCTGATCGCGCAACTCGGCAGCTCGCTCGAACTCAAGGTTGATCGCCGCCTCTTCCATCGCCGTCGACAATTCATTGGTCAGCGCGTGACTGCGCCCCTCAAGAAACATGACCGAGTGACGCACGTCTTCGGCATAGACCTCAGGCTCGACCAGCCCGACGCAAGGCGCTTTGCAGCGTTTGATCTGATACTGCAGACATGGCCGGGTACGGTTCTTGTAGTAGCTGTCTTCACACTGGCGAACGAAGAAGGTCTTTTGCAGCAGACTCAGGCTTTCGCGTATGGCGCCGGCGCTCGGATAAGGACCGAAATACTTGCCCTTGGCTTTTTTGGCCCCGCGATGAATGCTCAGGCGCGGAAACTGCCCGTCGGACAGAAACACGTAGGGATAGGATTTGTCGTCGCGCAACAGGATGTTGTACGGCGGCCGCCACTCTTTGATCAGCGTTTGTTCAAGCAGCAGCGCTTCGGTTTCGTTGGCGGTGATGGTCGTTTCGACCTGCGCAATGCGACCCACCAACGCTGCGGTTTTAGGCGCCAGACCGGTTTTGCGAAAGTAGCTGGCCAGGCGTTTTTTCAGATTTTTGGCCTTGCCCACGTACAACAGGCGTGCATCGCTGTCGAACATGCGATAGACGCCCGGGCGGCCGCTGACTGTCGACAGAAACGCGCCGGAATCGAATGTTTCAGTCATGGTCAGAGGCTGGCATCAACCATGCCGTGACGAACCGCCAACAGTGTCAACTCGACGTCGCTGCTGATCGAAAGCTTCTCGAAAATACGGTAGCGATAGGTGTTCACGGTTTTCGGCGACAGGCACAACTTGTCGGAAATGATTTGCACCTTCTGACAGCCGACGATCATCAACGCGATTTGAATTTCGCGCTCGGACAAGGCATCGAAAGGAGAATCGTTGGACGGTTGAAAGGATTTGATCGCCAATTGCTGGGCGATTTGCGGACTGATATAGCGTTGTCCGGCAAACACCAGGCGAATCGCCTGAACCATTTCCGGCAAACCCGCACCCTTGGTCAGATACCCCGCAGCGCCAGCCTGCAGCAAGCGTGTCGGAAAAGGATCCTCCTCACACACCGTAACCGCGACCACTTTGATATCCGGATGACTGCGCAACAGTTTGCGCGTGGCTTCGAGGCCGCCGATGCCAGGCATCTTGACGTCCATCAGCACCACATCGGGCTTCAACTCTCGGGCCTTGATCAGGGACTCTTCCCCGGATTCGGCCTGGCCAACCACTTGCAAGCCATCGATATCGGCCAGCATACGTGTAATGCCTGTACGAACGAGATCATGGTCATCGACCACTAGCACCCTAATCAAGCAGACACCTCGCGATATGGTCATATTGGGATGCCGGACACCTTAGCAAAAAGTGCCACACAGACCTAGCGGAAAGCTTCATTTAAAAAGTTTCAATTCATCATTGAAGGCTTGCCGGCTGCGGGTTTCAGAGCACAGGTGTACTTATATCAAGCTCCATTCGCAGAAAACACTCGTCCGCACCCTGAACCTGTAGTCCTTTTCTTTCGTACAAGTTTCTTGCCGGATTATTTTCGAACACGGTAAGGCGCAGAGCCCGGCGCCTTTCTTTAATGGCCATGTCGATAACCTGATCAATCGCCCAGGAACCAGCGCCCTGCCCCTGAAACGCTTCAGCAATCTGCAATTCCCGAATGTAGAGTGCACGCAGATCCCGGCTGAGACTGAGAAACCCCAGCGCCAGCTCACCCCGCACTATCAGCCAGTTCTGCCGCCCCGACCACGCTACGTCAAACGCTTCATCCTGCCATAACAGGTCATGGTGAATGTAGTAACGCAGCATGTTCTGACAGGTGAGATCGCGGGCAAATCCCAGGTCTTCTGGAGCGGCAAGACGCAAGTGGAATGTCATCGGGCTTGCGTAACAGGAACAACCCGTCCCTGCCATACGCCTTCATTACGCTGAGCGACGACCAGAAGATCGCCCGTCCCCGGAGCGGCAACAATCAGCGAACCGTCTTCAGACCAGATGCAACTGCGCCCGGCGGATTGCCAACCGCCGGTCAGCCCACCGTGATTGGCCATTAGCACAGCCATCGAGTGTTGCCGGGCGTAGCCCTGAAGTATTGCCGCATCAACTGCGTAACCTTTCTCGCTGATCAATACACCGGCTGCGTACAGGTTAGCGCCCTGATCGGCGGCCGCCGCGGCATGGCTGGCATGCGTGAAATCGGCGCACACCGCCAACGCGACGACGTCCCCGTCGATATTCAGCGTCGGGCCACCGAAACCGGGTGCAAAAACAAGTTCCTCGCCCGTGTGCAAATGCTGCTTGCTGTACACGCCGAGAGAACCATCCGCGCCCAGAACCAGAGCGCCGATCAGCGCCGAAACACTGCCCTCCAACCGGATGGGCATACCGACAACGGCAGTTACCCCAAGCTTTCGGGCCAAATCCCTAAGGGGTTGCAACACGGCATCTTGCGGTTCGATCGCCAACGCTGCGGCCGCTTCTCCTTCATAGCCAGTCAGCGACAACTCGGGAAAAACCAGTAACTCAACACACTGCTCCGCTGCTGTCTCGATGAAGCGGCAATGTCGGGCAATGTTCCCGGGGAGGTCCTCGGCAAGGGAGAGGCTTTGGGCAGCGGCAATGGTCAGTGTCGACACGGTTCATCCTTGGCAATCAAGCAAAACGCTGAGTGTCACCACTCTTGCCCAAATCAGGCAATAGGCATTTTGTTGATAACGCGATAGCAATTTCTGATTGCTGAGCCACATCGGCCTCTAGTAAGCTCGGCCCACTCATCGGAGACAAACCATGTTCAACACCCTCTCACAGCTTTGTACCGCCAGCGCCCTGCGCTCGGTTGCGGCTGCCCGGGTGAATGACGTTTGCGCTCCGGTCAGCTTTTATTTTGGGTATTGGTTTAGCCACTGGCGCGCCTGATACCCAAACGGCGCCCATGATAACGGGTCGCCTACCAGAGATTTCTCAACCCCCGGTCGGCCTCCCGACCGGGGGTTTTGTTTTTTCAGCCCCGAACTTTTTCAGCAACACACCAGATACTTTGAGGATTCACGAAATGAACTACGCCACTTATTACCGTTACGACAGCTTTAGCGCCTGGCGATTTACCAGCCTCCGCTCGGGACAGCCTGCCGCCTCCGATCGGTCACCTACAGGTGGCAAACACGCCCACATTGCCAATACGGCCAATTGTCGAACACCCCAGTAGGGCCGAGCGCGCGGGAAGAACCCGCCGCCAGCCCAGGAAGACCGAATATGAACTCGTCCGTTTCTGCTCTGCCACTGTCCACCCTCGATTGCGCCAACGAAGCGCTGACCGTGCGTCTGCCCAGTTCGTTGCAACTCAAACAGCAATTGCCCTTGAGCAATGCCTTGAGCCAACAAGTCGCCGCCCATCGCGAGGCGGTTCGAGCGATCCTCAACGGTGATGATCAGCGTCTGCTGATAATCGTCGGCCCCTGCTCTATCCACGATCCCCAGTCTGCACTCGAATATGCCGGCAAGCTGTCACGACTGGCCGAACAGGTCAGCGATAGAATGCTCCTGGTGATGCGAGCCTACGTCGAGAAGCCGCGCACTACCGTTGGCTGGAAAGGCCTGGCTTACGATCCGCACCTGGATGGCAGTGATGACATGGCCGCTGGCCTGGCACTGTCCCGTGAGCTGATGCTGGAAATGATCCGCCTCGGTCTGCCCGTGGCGACCGAGCTGCTGCAACCCCTGGCGGCCGGCTACCTTGACGATCTGCTCAGTTGGGTTGCCATTGGCGCACGCACCACCGAATCTCAAATTCATCGCGAAATGGCCAGTGGTTTGAGCATGCCCGTAGGCTTCAAAAACGGCACCGACGGCGGCGCAGCCGTAGCTGTCGATGCCATGCGCTCGGCAGCCCATCCTCATCGGCATTTCGGAGTAGACAGCCAGGGTCACCCGGCGATCATTCAGACACCAGGCAACCCTGATACTCATTTGGTCCTGCGCGGCGGTCATCACGGCCCCAATCATGATCGCGAGAGCATTGCCAGAATCCACGCTGACCTGAACCGACTGAAGGTCCCGAACCGGATCATGGTTGATTGCAGTCACGCCAACAGCGGCAAGGATCCATTACGCCAGCCAGGCATTTTCAATGAAGTGCTTGAACAACGCTTGCAGGGCGATAGCTCTTTGATCGGCATGATGCTGGAGTCTCACCTGTTCGAAGGTTGTCAGCCGCTGAGTGCCTCGCTACGGTACGGTGTATCGATCACCGATGGCTGTCTCGGCTTTGACGCAACGCAACAATTGCTGCTTGATGCAGCTCAGCGCATTGGCGCGCACCACTGAAGTTGACGGCGCTACCCTCCGGTCAAAGAACCGGAGGGTGGTCCGCTCCAGCTACGCCTCCAGCCGGACCTGCGTCACCGCAGACTCCTGACTGACGTCATCCAAACGCTCAACCGTGTAGGCAACGCGCACGATCGACCCGTGATGCTCGCGCCAGAAGCGTTGTGGCACGATAAAGATAAGCGGCTTGCCGGCGGTTTCCCGGGTAATTTCGCGGTCATCGCGGTGATTGAAAAAATCGCCATCACACTTGAGATAGACCAGCTCGCCTTCTTGCGTCCGGGCATTGCCGATCACAACGGTGACGCCATCAATGCAATCCTGCACCAATAACACGCCATCCTCAGCTTCAAGCACATCGGGCGCGTCCAGTTGACCATGCAGCAAGGCGCTGATGAGAACTCTCGCGGGATCGGATTCGAGCACCGCACCACCCTCTCGCTCGACTCGATAGCGTACCGTCACCTCGCCTCCAAGATGTGCAGCTATGTACTCATGCGGGATCCAGAAAGACAGGGTGTCGGCAACAGCGAAGACTTCGACTTTCAATCGATCACTGAATGATAGTGGCGAGGTGTCTCCAGACCACATCAACGCAACGTGGTCACCTGCCGCCATTCGGGCATAAGGCTGGAGAGTGACGAGTGCACCTTCCGTGACCCGTGCCGGATCCAGTGTCCCGGCGACTGCGTCCACAATATGTGGAGCCAGCAGTTGAGGCCGTGTATCGCCTACCGACAATTGCACGCGCGCAGACGATGCGGGCTCGGTCAGGCCGGCGCTGAAAAGTGTCCAGTAGACCTCCAGTGAACCGCCATCCAGTGCGGCGATATGCAGCCCCTTGATCACGAAAATGATGTCTTTGCCAACCTGGGCCTCACTGACATGCCGCGTCATTTCGTGGTGATAGGCGAAGCCCTCTATATCAAGCCCTTCCCAGCGCAAAAGCAATTGATCGCCAGACGCCATGTTCGGATAAGGGGCAATACGGACGACGACTTTGCCCAGCGAAGGATCAAGTACGCGCCCTTCCAGCGATTCGAGCGTCGCTGCCGGCAGCAACTCTTTGGCGGCGAGAGGGCTGGCGGGGTGGCGCATCCGGTAGCAAAACTCGATTTCATGCGTGTTCATTGTTGGCTCCATGCCTTGGACTAACGCTGTCTTCATTGACGACGTCGACAGTCAACATTCAACGCGATTGTTCGCGCTCTGGATATCAGCCCAATACGCCGCAGACACGAAGTAAAAGCTACTAGCCCAGTAGGCAACCGACGCTAAATCGACTTCGGCCAGGCGCGAGACCGCCAGATCTTCCGATTTGGACTTCCCAAGTATCCGAAAAGTCATACAGCCCATAGTCCAGATTCAACGGGCAAGTGAAGCCTCTTCTTACTTCTTAAACGAGTTGTGTGTTTTAGAGTGGCCCACAGATTTCCCGATGAACTTCTGAGAAAAAGGTAAGAACATGCAACGGAATGCTACAACTCGTTATCCCATCCTTCTGGTACACGGCCTGTTCGGATTCGAACGCATCGGCCATTTCGAGCTGTTCCATGACGTCAAGAGCGCCCTGAAAGCGGCTGGCAACCGAGTGTTCGTTCCCCACCTCAGCGCAACCCACGACAATGAAGTCAGGGGTGAGCAACTGTTGAAGCAGATCGATAGTGTCCTGCGCGGCACGCGTGCCAGGAAGGTCAATCTCATCGGGCACAGCCAGGGTGCTTTGGCTGCACGATACGCTGCGGCGCTTGCGCCAGACGCCATCGCCTCGGTGACTTCGGTCAGCGGCCCGAACCACGGTTCGGAACTGGCGGACTTCCTGCGCAAGGCGCTGGTGCCAGGCCGGCTGCCGGAAATCGTCGCGCAAAACGTGGCGACACTGTTTGCCGATTTTCTGTCACTGCTCAGCGGTAGCGTCACGCTGCCGCAAAATGCACTGGCAGCGCTCAATGGACTGACAACCGAGGGCGTGGGCACTTTCAACGACAAGTTCCCCCAAGGGCTGCCCGGCATCTGGGGCGGGCATGGCGCAGCAAAGGTCAATGGCGTGCACTATTACTCGTGGAGCGGGGTGTTGCCGACAAACGAGACAAACGAGCTGCCGATTGGCGACCCGGTACGAAGCGTTTGCCTGGCGCTGTCACAATATTTCATGACTGAAGGAGAACAGAATGACGGTTTCGTCGGGCGTTTCAGCTCTCATCTGGGGCAAGTGATCCGTTCCGACTATCCGCTGGATCACCTGAGCAGTCTGCGCCGCACTGCTGGCGCGGCCATCCGCGAACTCGATCCGATTGATCTTTACGTTGAACACGCCGCGCGCCTGCGAGCTGCGAATCTCTGATCAACCCGCAACCCTGCGAACGGAACTTTGCCGAGAATTCGCCCACTGAATCCGGTAGGCTCCACACTTTACTGAAATAGACTGGAGAGTTTCCCCATGGCTAAAGCCACTGCCCGCCACATCCTTGTTGCCAGCGAAGACAAGTGCAACGAACTGAAGGCCCAGATCGAAGGCGGCGCCGATTTCGCCGAAGTCGCCAAGGCCAACTCCACCTGCCCGTCCAGCCGTCAGGGCGGTGATCTGGGTTCGTTCGGTCCTGGCCAGATGGTCAAGGAATTCGACACCGTGGTCTTCAGCGCGCCAATCAACGTCGTGCAAGGTCCAGTAAAAACCCAGTTCGGTTATCACCTGCTGGAAGTCACCAGCCGTCAGGACTGATCCGTCACCTGATTGCTAGCCAACGGCCCGCCTTCTGGTGGGCCGTTGTGTTTCAGTTACACATACGGCTGGCGACTGGCGTGCCTCTCGCGTAAAACTTGCGCTTATCGATTTCCCGGTTCCAAGGCTGACAATGCGACTGGTTTTCCCCACATTGATGCTCACCGCCCTAGCCCTCCTGTCGGGCGCCGCCGGTGTGAACGCGGCCCCGCAACATGCGTTGACCGTTTACGGCGAACCCGCCAAATACCCTGCCGGTTTCAGTCATTTCGACTACACCAACCTGCAGGCTCCCAAGGGTGGGACGATGCGCCGCTCGGCGATTGAAATCGGTCACTTCGACCACGTCCTTCCTTATATAGACAAAGGCATCGGCGTCACCCAGATTGACGGCATGCTGTACTCGCCCCTGGCCCAGCGCTCGCTGGACGAGCCTTACACCGTTTACGGCCTGGTCGCGCAAAAGATGGAGCGCTCGGACGACGGTCTGTCGTTGCGTTTCTTCATCAATCCAAAGGCCCGTTTCGCCGACGGCAAAGCGATCACCGCCGAAGACGTGCGCTACACCTACGATTTGTTAATGACCCAAGGCAGCCTGCGTTATCGCACGCAGTTTGCCGATGTCAAAGGCGTCGAAGTGGAAGCACCGTTGACCGTGCGCTTCGACTTCAAGAGCAATGAAAACCGCACCCTGCCACTTGACATCGCGACCCTGCCGGTATTCCCCGAGCATTGGTGGAAGAGCCGCGATTTCGCCAATGGCGGTGGCTATGAAGCGCCACTGGGTAGCGGCCCCTATCGAGTCGGCAAAGTCGATTCGGGGCGCAGCATCACCTTTGAACGCAACGCTGACTGGTGGGGCAAGGATCTGCCCGTCAGTCGCGGCCTCTACAATTTCGATCATTTCAGCATCGAGTACTTCGGTGATACCGACGTCGCCCGGCAAGTGCTGCGCGGCGGTGCCTATGACTACAACCGCGAGTTCTCGGCCACTGGCTACTCGATCGGCTATGACAGCCCCGCGCTGAGCGACGGGCGTCTGCAAAAAGCACACTTGGCCACGGAGGCGCCACAGTCCGCTCAGGGTTTTGTATTCAACCTGCAGAAACCGATGTTCGCCGATCGCCGTGTGCGCCAGGCCCTGGCAATGCTCTGGGACTTCGAGTGGAGCAACCGGCAAATGATGCGCGGTATGTATATCCGCCAGCAGAGCTACTTTTCCAACACGCAACTGGCGGCAAGCGAACTGCCCGATGCGCAAGAACTGAAAATCCTCGAACCGCTGCGTGGCCAGGTTCCGGACGAGGTTTTCAGCAAAGTCTTCGAAGCGCCGAAAACCGACGGCAGCGGCGTTATCCGTGACAAACAGTTGCAAGCCCTTGAACTGCTCGAGCAGGCCGGCTGGAAACCCGATGGCGATCAGTTGGTGAATGCCCAGGGTGAGCCGCTGAGCTTTACCTTCCTGGTCAGCCAGAACGGTATGGATCGCCTGCTGCTACCGTACAAGCGCACGCTGAAACAGATCGGCATCGACCTGAACATTCGCCGCATCGACTCCTCGCAATACGTCAATCGCCTGATGAGCCGTGACTACGACATGATCGTCACCGGCTACCCGGTCAGTACTTCACCGGGAGGCGAGTTGCTCAATTACTTTGCTTCCGCGTCGGCCAACGACCCGGGCGCGAACAACTACATGGTGTTGAAAAGCCCTGCGGTGGATACGCTGATCAACGGCCTGATTCGCGCCTCAACCCAGTCCGACATGCTGCATTACGCCCATGCTCTGGACCGGGTTCTGCAATGGAATTACTACTGGATTCCCAACTACTATCCACCGGGCACCTCGACCGTGTGGTGGAACCGCTTCGGCATACCGTCGGTGCAAGCCAGCAATGACGAAGCCATCGAGAGCTGGTGGGAAATCAGCAGCACACCGCTGACCAATCAGCAGATGACCGCGGAAAAAATTGCCCGTGGCAGACCCGGAGGGCCGCACTGATGTGGGGTTACATACTGCGGCGCCTGCTGCTGATCATTCCGACGCTGGTGATCATTCTGCTGGTCAATTTCGTGATCATTCAAGCCGCGCCCGGTGGCCCGGTGGAACAGGCCATCGCCCACCTGCAGGGCATCGGCGGCGCCGGTGTCGGTGGCGGCGCCAGCGAAACCATGAGCGGCACTTCCCGCGCCAGTCGCGGCCTTGATCCGCAACTGATCAAGGACATCGAAAAACAGTACGGTTTCGACAAGCCGGCCCATGAGCGCTTGTGGCTGATGCTGAAGAACTACGCGCAACTGGATTTCGGCAAAAGCTTTTTCCGTGGCGCGACGGTCACCGATCTGATCCTGGAAAAAATGCCGGTGACCATTTCCCTCGGGTTGTGGGCGACGCTGATCACCTATCTGGTGTCGATCCCGCTAGGGATACGCAAGGCCGTGCATCATGGCAGTCATTTCGATATCTGGAGCAGCACGGCGATCATCATTGGCTACGCGATGCCGGCGTTTCTGTTTGCGATGTTCCTGATCGTGGTGTTTGCCGGCGGTACGTCGCTGAACTGGTTTCCGGTGCGCGGGCTGGTCTCGGACAACTTCGAATCCCTGTCGACCCTCGGCAAAATCGCTGACTACTTCTGGCACCTGGTGCTGCCGGTAACGGCACTGGTGATCGGTGGTTTCGCCACGCTGACGATCCTGACGAAAAACTCGTTTCTCAATGAAATCACTCGCCAGTACGTGGTAACCGCCCGCGCCAAAGGCCTGAGCGAACGCCGTGTGCTGTACGGCCATGTGTTCCGCAATGCGATGCTGCTGGTGGTGTCCGGCATCCCGCAGGCGTTTATCAGTGTGTTCTTCGCCGGTTCGTTGCTGATCGAAGTGATCTTCTCTCTCGACGGTCTCGGGCGCATGAGCTACGAAGCCGCAGTTTCGCGGGACTACCCGGTGGTGTTCGGTTCGCTGTTCATCTTTACCCTCTTCGGCCTGCTGATAAAACTGGTGGGGGATCTGTGTTACACGCTGGTCGATCCGCGTATCGACTTCGCCGCGAGGAACGCCTGATGTTCAAGCTCTCGCCTCTTGGGCGTCGGCGCTTCGAGCGCTTCAAGAAAAACCGCCGTGGCTGGTGGTCGTTATGGCTGTTTATCGGCCTGTTTGTGCTGACACTGGGCGGTGAGTTGATCGCCAACGACAAGCCTCTGGTCGTCAGCTATCAGGACCAATGGTACTTCCCTGTATTCAAGCGCCACACCGAGCAGGAGTTCGGCGGACAACTACCGTTTCAGGCCGATTATCGCAGCGATTACGTGCAGAACCTGATTCGCAAGGACGGTGGCTGGCTGCTGTTCCCGCCGATTCCTTTCAGTGACGACACACCGAACTACGACCTCACCAAACCGGCGCCGAGCCCGCCGACGTCGGTCAACTGGTTAGGCACGGACGATCAATCGCGGGATGTGCTGGCACGGGTGATTTTCGGCGCACGAGTATCGATCCTGTTCGCACTTATGCTGACCTTCGTCAGCGCGCTGATCGGCATCGCCGCCGGGGCATTGCAGGGCTACTACGGTGGCTGGGTCGATTTGCTCGGGCAACGCGTGCTGGAAGTCTGGTCGGGGCTGCCGGTGTTGTACCTGTTGATCATCCTCTCCGGTTTTGTCGAACCGAATTTCTGGTGGCTGCTGGGGATCATGGCGCTGTTTTCATGGCTGGCACTGGTGGACGTGGTGCGCGCCGAATTCCTGCGCGGGCGCAATCTGGAGTACGTCAAAGCCGCCCGTGCGCTGGGCCTGAGCGACCGCAAGGTGATTTTCCGGCACATTCTGCCCAATGCGATGAACGCGACACTGAGCTACTTGCCGTTCATTCTGACCGGGGCCATTTCCACTCTTACCGCGCTGGATTTTCTCGGCTTCGGCATGCCCGCCGGCAGCGCCTCGCTGGGTGAGTTGATCGGTCAGGGTAAACAGAACCTGCAAGCTCCGTGGCTTGGGTTGACGGCGTTTTTCACCCTGGCGCTGATCCTTTCCTTATTGGTGTTCATCGGCGAAGCGTTGCGAGACGCGTTCGACCCTCGATCCTGAAGCGTGGCCATGACTGACAACCTGATTGAAATCCGTAACCTCAACGTTGCCTTCCATAGTCAGACCGTGGTGCGCGACCTGTGCCTGGACATTCGCCCCGGTGAGTGTCTGGCGCTGGTCGGCGAGTCGGGCTCGGGCAAATCGGTGACTGCCCATTCGATTCTGCAATTGCTGCCGGAAAGCGAAGCGCAAACCACTGGCAGCATTCGCTATCGCGGACAGGAACTGATCGGCGCCGATCCCAAGGTTTTGCGCGAATTGCGCGGCAACCGCATCGCCATGATCTTTCAGGAGCCCATGACCTCGCTCAATCCGCTGCACACCATCGAAAAACAGATTGGCGAAACCCTGCTGTTGCATCGTGGCCTCGGCGGCAAAGCGGCGCAGGCACGGATCCTCGAACTGCTCGGTCTGGTGGGCATCCAGAAACCCAAGGAACGCCTCAAGGCTTACCCGCATCAACTCTCTGGCGGGCAACGGCAACGGGTGATGATCGCCATGGCCCTGGCCTGCGAACCGGAGCTGTTGATCGCCGACGAACCGACCACGGCGCTCGACGTGACGGTGCAGCGCAAGATCCTGCTGCTGCTCAAATCCCTGCAACAACGCCTGGGCATGTCGCTGCTGCTGATCAGCCACGACCTCAATCTGGTGCGCAGTATTGCCCAGCGCGTGTGCGTGATGAAAGCCGGGGAAATCGTTGAGCAGGCGCCCTGCGAAACCCTGTTTACCGAGCCGAAGCATCCTTACAGCTGCGTGTTGCTCAACGCCGAACCCGAAGGCGAAGCACTGCCTCGAGATGAGCGCGAGAACGTACTGGAAGTCGACGACCTTAAGGTTGAGTTTGTCGTCGGCGGCGGTCTGTTCCAGCGCAAGCAATACCTGCGGGCGGTGGACGGCATCAGTCTTAGCATCCAGCGTGGCAAGACCCTCGGCATCGTTGGCGAATCCGGTTCCGGCAAGTCGACATTGGGCCAGGCGATCCTGCGCTTGCTCGACTCCGAAGGCGGTATCCGCTTTCAGGGCCAGGCGCTCGACGGTCTCAATCAGAAACAGATGCGCCCGTGGCGCCGACAGATGCAGGTAGTGTTTCAGGATCCCTTCGGCAGCCTCAGCCCGCGCATGTCAGTGGCGCAAATCATCAGCGAAGGCCTCGAAGTGCACTGCGAGTCGACGGCTGATGAATGCGATGAACAAGTGATCCGCGTGCTTAAAGAGGTTGGCCTCGACCCGGAAAGTCGCCATCGCTACCCCCACGAGTTCTCCGGTGGTCAGCGCCAGCGCATTGCCATCGCGCGGGCGCTGGTGCTGAAACCGGCGCTGATCCTGCTTGATGAGCCGACGTCAGCGCTGGATCGCACGGTGCAGAAACAAGTGGTCGCCCTGCTCCGTCAGCTTCAGGAAAAACACGGTTTGACCTATCTGTTCATCAGCCATGACCTGGCGGTGGTGCGCGCGCTGGCCCACGACATGATCGTGATCAAGGACGGCAAAGTGGTCGAGCGTGGCGCCAGCCATGATGTATTCGATGCGCCGCAGCATCCGTATACCAAAGAGCTGTTGGCGGCGGCGCATCCGGGGTAGGCATAATTGCCGATCGACTTGAAATCGAGTTGCGGCCATCGCTGGCAAGCCAGCTCCCACAGGGGGCTGCGGTGTACACAACAGGCGTGAACGACCCAGAACACTGTGGGAGCTGGCTTGCCAGCGAAGAGGCCCGCATCAACAACCCAAATTCCGGATCAGCCGTCAGATGAACACCACCGAAAGCCTCAAGGACTACCAACGGGTGCGCACCCTGGCGATCCGTTCGCTGTTCGAGATCATCGAGCAATCCAGCGAAGGCACGGTGATTGTCGACCGCGATGCCAACATCGTCTGGATGAACGAACGTTACGCCCGGCGTTTCGGTCTCGAATCGGCTGCCGGCGCAATCGGCAAACCCTGCGAGAGTGTGATTCCCGGCAGTTTGCTGCGCGAAGTCGTGCGCACCGGCCGCCCCATTCTTCTGGACATGCAAGACACACCCAAAGAGCCACTGGTGGTGATGCGCCTGCCGATCCACGATGACGCCGGCACGGTCATCGGCGCGATCGGTTTTGCCCTGTTCGACGAGTTGCGCACGCTGTCGCCGATGCTCAAACGCTACTTGAGCATGCAGGAAGAACTGGCCTCAACCCGCTCCCTGCTGCGGGCCCGGCAGACCAAATACAACTTCGCCCACTTCATCGGCACCAGTGCCGCCAGCCTCGAGGTCAAACGCCGCGCCCGGCGCAGCGCCAGCGCCGAATCACCCGTTTTGCTGCTCGGTGAAACCGGCACCGGCAAGGAGCTGCTGGCCCAGGCCATCCACAGTGCGTCGCCACGGGCACACAAAGCTTTCGTCAGTATCAATAGCGCAGCGATTCCCGAGGCATTGCTGGAAGCCGAGTTTTTCGGCACCGCGCCGGGCGCCTTCACCGGTGCCGATCGCAAGGGTCGTACCGGCAAGCTGCAAATCGCTCAGGGCGGTACATTGTTTCTCGACGAGATTGGCGACATGCCGCTGCCACTGCAAAGCAAACTGCTGCGTGTGTTGCAGGAAAAGGAGTTCGAACCCGTGGGCTCCAATGACGTCATTCAGAGCGACGTTCGCGTGATTGCCGCCACGTCGACCGATCTGCAAGCAGCCATCAAGCGCGGTGAGTTTCGCGCCGATCTGTACTATCGCCTCAATGTGTTACCGATCCAGGTACCGCCGTTGCGTGAACGACTTGATGACCTGCCGGCGCTGAGCGAAGCGATCCTTGAAGAGCTGCGCAGTCAGCATGAGTTGCACCGTGATGCGCTGGCGTTGCTGGGTCAGCATGCGTGGCCGGGGAACATTCGCGAACTGCGCAATGTGCTGGAGCGAGCGGCGTTGCTCAGTGATGACTTGATGTTGACTGAACCGGATATTCGTGCGGCGATTGGCACGTTGACGCCGGTCGAGCGTGGTTCTGGCCCACTGGCTGAGGTGGTGCCAGAGGAAACATTCGCCCAGGCACGCGAGCGGTTTGATCGGCAGTTGATTCAGTCTGCCCTCGCGCAATGCAACGGAAATGTACCGGAAGCAGCTGCTCGGCTGGGGCTTGGTCGGTCGACGCTGTACAAGAAGATGGTGGCGCTGGGGATTGCTTGAGTCTCTATAAAGAGACGCGGATCTCATTAATTAGAAACTTCGTCAAGATCAAAAGATCGCAGCCTTCGGCAGCTTCTACAGGGGAATATCGGGTCCGCACTGTAGGAGCTGCCGAAGGCTGCGATCTTTTCTGCTTAATGCCGTCTCCATAGTGAGACAAAAACTCTGAAACCTGCCCTACTTGCACGACATTATCTTTATATTTCAACGTGTTAGATAACTGGCACAGATCTCGCTAACGCCTCTCCCACACCCGTTCCACCCACAAAAATAACAATTCTGGAGAGACACACCATGAGTGTGATCATTGCCTTGGCAGCCCTTACGCTGCTGATGCTGGCTGCCTACCGTGGCTACAGCGTTATCCTCTTCGCACCGATTGCCGCCCTCGGCGCAGTCCTGCTCACCGACCCTTCCGCCGTCGCCCCTGCGTTCACCGGGGTGTTCATGGAGAAAATGGTCGGTTTCATCAAACTGTATTTCCCTGTATTCCTGCTCGGTGCGGTATTCGGCAAGTTGATCGAACTGTCGGGTTTCTCCCGCTCGATCGTTGCCGCCGCCATCCGCTTGCTCGGCACCAAACAGGCAATGCTGGTGATCGTGCTGGTCTGTGCCCTGCTCACCTACGGCGGCGTATCGCTGTTCGTCGTTGTGTTTGCGGTCTATCCGTTTGCTGCCGAGATGTTCCGTCAGAGCAATATTCCCAAGCGTCTGATCCCGGCCACCATCGCCCTTGGCGCGTTTTCGTTCACCATGGACGCCCTGCCCGGCACGCCGCAGATCCAGAACATCATCCCCAGCACGTTCTTCAATACCACCGCGTGGGCGGCGCCGTGGCTCGGTGTGATCGGTACGATCTTCGTGTTCTGCGCCGGCATGCTGTTTTTGCAGCGTCAGCGCAACAAGGCGATGCGCGCGGGTGAGGGTTATGGCACCGAGTTGCGCAACGAGCCGGAAACCGCTGAGGACCTGAAGCTGCCAAACCCGTGGATTGCCCTGTCACCGCTGCTGGCGGTGGGCATCATGAACCTGCTGTTCACCCAATGGATTCCACAGTGGTACGGCAAGACCCACAGCCTCGCTTTGCCGGGCATGAGCACGCCAGTCACCACCGAAATAGCCAAACTGACGGCGATCTGGGCGGTGCAAGCGGCTTTGCTGGTGGGCATTCTGATGGTGCTGGCGTTCGGCTTTCAGGCGATTCGCAGCAAGCTCGCCGAAGGCAGCAAAAGCGCGGTCAGCGGAGCATTGCTGGCGGCGATGAACACTGCATCGGAATACGGCTTCGGCGCAGTGATCGCCTCACTGCCAGGCTTTCTGGTGCTGGCGGACTGGCTCAAGCAAATCCCCAATCCGCTGGTCAACGAAGCCATCACCGTGACCCTGCTCGCTGGCATCACCGGGTCCGCATCGGGCGGCATGAGCATTGCGCTGGCGGCGATGTCCGAGCAGTTCATCAGTGCGGCCCACGCGGCGAACATTCCGCTGGAAGTGCTGCACCGCGTAGCCGCGATGGCCAGCGGCGGCATGGACACCCTGCCGCACAACGGCGCAGTCATCACCCTGCTGGCCGTCACCGGCCTGACCCACCGTGAAGCCTATAAAGACATTTTCTGTATTACGCTGATCAAGACCCTGGCGGTTTTCGTAGTGATCGGCACTTTCTACGCCACTGGCATTGTGTGAGGTATTCATGACGACTCTTTCCGGCAAGACCGCACTGGTTACCGGTTCCACCAGCGGCATCGGTCTGGGCATCGCGCTGAGCCTGGCCAAGGCTGGGGCGAATCTGATTCTCAACGGCTTTGGTGATGCGTCCAAAGTCATCGCTGAGGTCGGGCAATTCGGCGGTAAAGTCGGCCATCATCCGGCCGATGTCAGTGACCCGGCGCAAATTGCCGACATGATCAATTACGCCGAGCGCGAGTTCGGCGGTGTCGACATTCTGGTCAACAACGCCGGCATCCAGCATGTCGCCGCCGTGGAAGAGTTCCCTGTCGAGCGCTGGGATTCGATCATCGCCATCAATCTGTCCTCGGTGTTTCACAGCACGCGCCTGAGCGTGCCGGGTATGCGCGCCAAAGGCTGGGGGAGGATCATCAATATCGCCTCGGTGCATGGTCAGGTTGGCTCGACGGGTAAGGCAGCTTATGTGGCCGCCAAGCACGGCGTAATCGGTCTGACCAAAGTGGTCGGTCTGGAAACCGCGACCAGCAACGTCACCTGCAACGCGATCTGCCCGGGCTGGGTGCTGACGCCACTGGTACAGAAACAAATCGATGATCGCGCCGCCAAGGGTGTCGATCCACAGCAGGCGCAGCATGATCTGCTGGCCGAGAAACAACCTTCGCTGGAGTTCGTCACACCGCAGCATCTGGGCGAGTTGGTATTATTTTTGTGCAGCGAGGCTGGCAGTCAGGTTCGTGGGGCAGCGTGGAATATCGATGGTGGCTGGCTGGCGCAATAATTCGCCCTCGGCACAGATGGGTCTTTGGCACACAGACTGTGTGCATGAATCAGATAACTAGAGGCACGCAATGTCCGACATCCTCTGGCAACCCGACGCCAATCGTATCGCCCGATCACGCATGGATGCGTTCCGACGCTTCGTCAATCAGCGCCATTCGCTGGACCTTGATGACTACCCTGCCCTGCACCAATGGAGTATCGATCAGCGCGCAGCGTTCTGGCAGGCCATCGTCGATTTCTTCGATATTCGTTTCCATAACCCGCCAGATGCCGTGCTGCGCGAAGGCCCTTCAATGCCCGGCGCCGAATGGTTTCCCGGCGCAACCGTGAATTTCGCCGAGCATCTGTTGCGCCGTCGCGATGACGCCGTAGCGGTGGTGGCCCTGGCTGAAAATGGCCAGCGTGAGCAACTGACCTGGGCCGAACTCGCAGAGCACGTCGGCGGTTTTCAAGCCAGCCTGCAAGCCGCCGGCGTTGGCCTCGGCGACCGGGTGGCTGCGTGCATGCCCAACACCTGGCAAACGCTGGTGGCGATGCTCGCAACCACCAGCCTCGGCGCAATCTGGTCGTGTTCTTCACCGGACTTCGGCACCCACGGCGTCATCGACCGCTTCGGCCAGATCGAACCGAAGGTGTTGATCACATGCGCCGGTTACCGCTATGCCGGCAAAGAAATCGATCAAACCACCAAGCTCAACGAAATCCTTGCGCAACTGCCGTCGCTGCAACAGCTGATCATCGTGCCGTATGCCCGTGCACAAGCCCGCTGCGAGGATTACCGGACGCAGGCCAACGTCACGCTCTGGGATGATTTCTACCAACCCGGCGAAGCACCGCGTTTCGTACCGGTGCCATTCAATCATCCGCTGTACGTGCTGTATTCCAGCGGCACCACCGGTGTGCCGAAATGCATCGTCCACAGCAGCGGCGGCGTGCTACTGCAGCACGTCAAGGAACACGGGCTGCACGTTGACCTCGGCGCCGCTGATCGCCTGTTTTACTACACCACCTGCGGCTGGATGATGTGGAACTGGCTGGTCTCGGCGCTCGCGGTCGGCAGCGCCGTGGTGCTGTACGACGGTTCGCCGTTTCATCCCGCCAATGATCGCTTGCTGGATTTGATCGACGACGAGCGCATCAGCGTGTTTGGCACCAGTCCCAAGTTCCTTGCCACCCTGGAAAGCAGTGGCAGCAAACCCCGCGAAACTCATGATCTGGGCAGTTTGAAAACCCTGCTGTGCACCGGCTCTGCCTTGTCGCCGCAGAGTTACGATTTCGTCTACCGCGACATCAAGTCCGATGTCTGCCTGGCCTCGATGTCCGGTGGCACCGATATCGTCTCGTGCTTCGTCAACAGCAATCCGCTGTCGACGGTACGTCGCGGTGAAATCATGGGCAAGAGTCTGGGCATGGCCGTTGAAGTGTGGAATGACGCCGGCCAGGCGGTGGTCGGCGAGAAAGGCGAACTGGTCTGCACCCGGCATTTTCCGGCGATGCCGATCGGGCTATGGAACGATGCTGATGGCGAAAAGCTGCGAAAATCCTATTTCAGCCTGTTCCCCGGTGTCTGGGCGCAGGGCGATTACGCTGAACAGTTGCCCCATGGCGCAATGCTGATCCACGGTCGCTCCGATGCAGTGCTCAACCCGGGAGGCGTGCGCATCGGCACGGCGGAGATTTATCGACAGGTAGAGAAAGTCCCGCAGGTGCTCGACAGCGTGGCCATCGGGCAGCAATGGCAGGATGACGTGCGAGTGGTGTTGTTTGTGCGCTTGCAGGATGGCGTTGAACTGGATGCCCCCCTGCAGGAGCAGATTCGCCAGGTGATCCGCGCCAACACCACGCCACGTCATGTGCCGGCGAAGATCGTCGCGGTTACGGATATCCCGCGCACCATCAGCGGCAAGGTCGTGGAACTTGCCGTGAGAAACGTGGTGCACGGGGAACCGGTGAAGAACACCGATGCACTGGCCAACCCGCAAGCGTTAGAACAATTTCGCAACAGAAACGAATTGAGCTGTTGATCCTCTAGTCCATCAATCCCCACTCACCCGAGGAGGATGGCGGCAACCCGGGGCCGGCATCGTCATGCAATTTCAAACGCAACCGCAGGTTGTTTACCGAGTCCGCATGTTTGAGCGCCTCTTCCTCACTGATCACTTTCTCCACCACCAACACAAACAGTGCGGCATCAAACGTCTGCATACCGAGCTCGGCAGACTTCTCCATGATGCCCTTCAACTCGGAGAATTCGTTTCGACAAATCAGATCCGTCACTGTCGGTGTACCCAGCATGACCTCGACCGCGGCCCTGCGCTGTCCGTCCAGCGTGCGCACCAACCGTTGTGAGACAAAGGCTCTCAGGTTATTGCCCAGCGCGTGCAACAACTGCGGGCGACGCTCTTCGGTGAACATGTTGGTGATCCGGTCCAGCGCTTGGTTGGCATTGTTTGCATGCAGCGTTGAAAGCACCAGATGCCCGGTCTCGGCAAACGCCAGCGCATGTTCCATGGTTTCGCGGTCACGAATTTCGCCGATCAGCACCACGTCCGGCGCCTGGCGCAGGGTGTTCTTCAATGCGGCGTGAAAACTGCGGGTGTCGACGCCGACTTCTCGCTGGTTGATGATTGAGCGTTGATGCCGATGGATGTACTCGATCGGGTCTTCAATGGTGACGATGTGCCCGCTACTATGGCGGTTGCGGTGGTCGATCAATGCCGCCAGCGAGGTCGATTTGCCCGAATCGGTGGCACCGACAAACAGGATCAGGCCCTGTTTGAGCATCACGGTTTCAAGCAACACCGGCGGCAGTTTCAGGTCTTCGAAGCGCGGGATGTCGAGTTTGACGTTACGGATCACGATCGACACATCGTTGCGCTGTTTGAAAATGTTGACCCGGAAGCGGCCAATCCCGGTACGCGAGATCGCCAGGTTCATTTCCAGATCCCGGTCGAACTCCCGGCGCTGCTCGGCGTCCATCAGTGAGGCGGCGACAGTCGCCACCTCGCCGGGTTTGAAGGGTTGCTCGCTTAGCGGCGCAAGCACGCCGTCGAACCTTGCACTGGGTGGCGCGCCCGTGGACAGAAACAGATCCGAACCGTGCCGGCTTGCCAGTTGTTTAAGCAGTGCGTCGATTTCCATGACAAAAAGCACCCGTGAAGCTTGCAATGAACAGAGAGGGGCCGCGCCGTGACGCACGAGGCCAAACCGCGTCTACCGAACTAGGATAGTAGACGCCGTCTCACCGACTGACGCTCAGGACTGATGTAATGAATGCTGTACCGACCACTGACGATGCCCAAGTAATGATCGCCCGAACGGATTGGAGTCGTACTCCGTTGGGCGCGTCTGGCACCTGGCCGCAGAGTTTGCGAACCGCGGTGGACATCGTGATTCACTCGCCGATGCCGATGCTGCTGCTGTGGGGCGCGGAGCTGACGCAGATCTACAACAACGGCTTTGCCCTGCTCGCCGGGAGCAAGCATCCGCACGCTTTCGGACAACCTGCGCACCAGATATGGCCAGAACTTCGAGACTTCACTGACCCAATTTACAGCGCCGTCCTACAAGGCCAGGTGCGCACCTACAGTGAGCGGCGTTTCACCTTGCAGCGTGAGGGCAAGGAATCGGATTTCTGGCTTGATCTGACTTACAGTCCGATCCGCGATGAGAGCGCGCAAGTGGCCGGGATTCTGGTGACCGCCATCGAAACCAACGAGCGCCGGCGCATCGCGCTGGAACTGCAACAACGCTCCGATGACAGCCTCAAGGCCCAGCGCGAAACCGAAGAGCGCCTGCAACTGGCGCTTGCCGCAACTGATGCAGTCGGCACTTGGGACTGGGACATCGGCGAAGATCGCTTCATTGCCGACGCCCATTTCGCCCAGTTGCACGGCATTGATCCGACGCGCGCCGCGCAATTGCCCATCAGTGATTACCTGCAAGGCGTGCATCCCGAAGACCGCGCGCTGGTCGCCCGCAGCATCAAGCATTGCATCACTCACGGCACTGAATATGCGGAGGAATACCGCTTGTTGCTGCCCGGTGGCGAACAGCGCTGGGTGTTTGCCCGCGGGCGCTGCTACAAGGATCACCATGGCCGCCCGGTGCGTTTCCTCGGTGCTGCACTGGATCTGACCGAACGCAAACACACCGAACAGGCATTGCGCCAGAGCCAGACCGAGCTGCAGTTGATCATCAACGCCATGCCGATCCTGATCAGTTACGTCGACCACGAGGAACGTTTTCGCCTGAACAACGCGGCGTATCTCGACTGGTACGGGCTGACTCCGCAGGAGTTGTACGGCCGCACAATTCGCGAAGTGATCGGCGAAGAGGCCTATTTTCTGCGCGCAGCGTATATCGCCGAAGCGCTGGCCGGCCGCCCCTGTTCGTTCAGCCTCTATACCCATCACCGTGACGGCAGCGCCCGGCATGCACTGATGAACTACTTGCCGCGTCACGGCCCCGATGGGGCGGTCAACGGTTTCTACATTTTCGTGATCGACGAAACCGAACGCAAAAAGACCGAAGAAGCACTGCGCAATCTCAATGAAACCCTTGAGGAGCGGGTCAGCGCCCGCACGGATCAACTGGCGCAGGCCAATCAACGTTTGCAGAACGAGATGTTCGAGCGTGAGCGCGCCGAAGATGCGTTGCGCCATGCGCAGAAGATGGAAGCAGTCGGCCAGCTCACTGGCGGCATCGCCCATGACTTCAACAACATGCTCACTGGGATCATCGGAAGCCTCGACCTGATGCAGCGCTATATCGCAAATGGTCGGGCCGACGAGATCGGCCGTTTCACCGAAGCAGCGGTGTCCTCGGCCAACCGTGCAGCAGCCCTCACCCACCGTTTACTGGCGTTTTCGCGGCGCCAGTCGCTGGATCGCAAGACCCTGAACGTCAACGAGCTGATCCATTCGTTGGAGGACCTGATCCGTCGCACCAAGGGCGATCCGATCGAACTCACCTTGCGTCTGGCCGAAGACGTGTGGCCGGTCAGCACCGATGTCAGCCAACTGGAAAATGCCCTGCTCAATCTGGTGATCAACGCCCGCGACGCCATGCCCGAGGGCGGTGAGCTGCTGATCGAAACGGCCAATGTCTACCTCGATGGCAGTGACCTTACGACGCTTGAACCGGTCAAGGCTGGCGACTACTTGATGTTGGCGGTCAGCGACAACGGCACTGGCATGACGCCTTCGGTGCGCTCCAAGGCCTTCGATCCGTTTTTCACCACCAAACCCATCGGCCAGGGCACGGGCCTCGGGTTGTCGATGATTTATGGTTTTGCCCAGCAATCCGGCGGCCATGTCAGCCTCGACAGTTTGCCGGGCCAGGGCACTTGCGTGCGCCTGTACTTGCCGCGTTTACATGGCATCGAGCCTGAATGCCCGTATGTCGAGCCGATCGAGCAGACGTCGCCCACTGCAACAGGTGAAACCGTGGTGGTGGTCGAGGATGACCCGGCGGTGCGCATGCTGGTCACCGATCTGTTGAAGAGCCTGGGTTACCTGGCTCATGAAGCGGAAGACGCCAAGACCGCCCTACCGCTGCTGGAGTCGGATTTGCGCGTGGATCTGCTGGTCACCGACGTTGGCCTGCCGGGCATGAATGGTCGGCAACTGGCAGAGATCGCCCGCCAGCATCGGCCGACCCTCAAAGTGCTGTTCATGACCGGGTATGCGCAGAACGCCGCCGAGCGTCAGGGCTTCCTGGAGGATGGCATGGACATGGTGGCCAAACCGTTTTCGATTGAGCTTCTGGCCAGCAAGATCCGCACGATGATCAGCCAAACCCCGTGACTTGAGGCATAATCCGCGCCCCGCCGTCACCCCGTTATCAGGTACCGCACGATGAAAGCCCAAGCCCGCCACATTCTGGTGAAAACCGCCGAAGAGGCCGAACAGCTCAAACAACGCATCGCCAAGGGTGAAGCGTTTGACGTGTTGGCCAAGAAATTTTCGACCTGCCCGTCCGGCAAGCGCGGCGGCGATCTGGGTGAAGTGCGGCCGGGGCAGATGGTTGGTGCGATCGACGCGGTGATTTTCAAAAAGCCGCTGCGCACGGTGCATGGGCCGATCAAGAGCAAGTTCGGGTATCACCTGGTGCAGGTGTTTTACCGCGATTGAATACAGGCTCCAGGTGATATCGAGGCGGTAATTGCGTTTCTGTTACTAGCCCTACCGGATCTTCCGCCTCCCCTCGGAACCAAGGGCGCGTCATTACGCTTACTTGACCTCAGTCAAGCGGCTCTGGCACCTGTATCTTAAAAAGCAATGACCCGAAAACCGTCCAGTGATAGCATGTAGCCACCACACCAAGGAGTTTTGGTATGCAATGGACGATCACCCTGCCCAAGCAGTTAGCAAACTTTAGAAGAACTTTAATAGTCACATTACGCAACCCTACCTGGAACGATTTTTGGTTTAACTATCACGCCGTAGCAAACATTCAGTATAAGTCCGAGTCAATCGATTTTGATTTGTATCTGGTTCCGTGGAACGAGCAAGGAACCATTTTTAATGAACTGTCAAAAGCCCCGCAAGGGGAACTCACCAATTACTTAAGTCTACTCCGCAAGCCTGCTACATATAAGGAATTGGCTTCACGTCTTGATGAGCCTGATTACACCGAACTTTTGAAAGCATTGAACGAGTTGTCAGCCGCTAAACACCTCAAGCTGATCACTCAGACTCAACTACATGATATTGCTGCCCTTGAACCAATTCGCCAAGGCATCCTTAGAGCCACAAGCGCCTACCTATCTCTCGCCCGAGGGTATGAAAACTCTTATGTTGCAGAAAACTGCGGAGATGCCCGTACCGATTTTTCCTTTTCCATGCTGTTACCGGGAACGAATGAGTTCCTGCGTTTAGCTTTCGAGTATAAAAATCATATATTTTTTCAAGATAGAATCCACTGCCTGATTGGCGTTAACGGAGTCGGAAAAACTCAAGTACTCTCTGGCATGATCGGGTCGATTGCACAACGCTGCGGCGAGTTGAACAAAAACTCGCCAAAACCTAAATTGCGTTACCCTTCGAACAGCCCGATAGAGCGTGCAGATCGACGCATTGATCTTCCCGATGGATTTTACTTCAATCGGGTCATTGCTTATTGTTCGGACATGTCAACGACATTGCCATTACCAGGCGAGCCTTCATCTTTCGAATACCATATTTTCAACTCGGCCGATCAAAACTCGTCAAGCTTATACGGTGAAAGCTTGGCACATTTGCTCTTGAATATTTTGAGAGATGCAAGCACCGAGTTTTCTCAGCGGGCGTGGGAGATTCTCCGCACGAGTTTGGAAAATCTGATTCCGATGGACCGCCTGGCTATTCCAGTTACAAAAGAATGCCCCCAAGAGCATTATTTTATTGATGAACTAGGAGACCGGTGGTGTTACATCAGCAAGATCAGTGGAGAGCAAAACAGTCTGGACATCTACGGCACCGTAGACTCAAACCGCCCTCCCGCAATTTTTTCATCAGCACGCACTCTGCCGATAGCCCTCAGTAGTGGCCAGAGAGCAATGTTTCGATTCGCCCTGCACTTTTTGACTCATGCCAGCTATGGCTCCTTATTGATCATAGATGAGCCTGAAACTTATCTTCATCCGAATCTCGTCAGCGATTATATGATGTTGCTGTACAACATCTTGACAGCAACAGGTTCAGTGGCAGTAATAGCCACTCACTCTGCCTATGTGGTGAGAGAATTACCCAAACATTGCGTCCATGTACTCCAGCGGGAACATGACGTCGTTGTCAGCCGATCACCGTATCTGAACACCCTGGGTGCCAGCGTTTCTGAAATATCCACAACTGTGTTCGGTGACAGCACAGCAAACGCTTACCACAGAAAAATAACGCAGCAATTGGCAGATTCGGATCTATCGTTTGAACAAGTTCTCGAAAGCTATAGCGACATCTTCAACTTAAATATGCTGATTGAAATAAATGATCGTATGGAGAACGCCGACAGGCACGATTAGATATGAACAGCTATAAACAATATACAGCCAAGGATGACTGGAGCCTGTCTCAGGTAAGTGAAAGCTATGGGGCCTTGACAAGTGCCTACCATAAAATCTCCAATGCCTACGACGAGTACAAGCGCACCAAAGGCAGCCCGTACATGAGCCCGTTGGGTTTGAGCAAGAGTGAGATTTCCTGTCTACACTCACTGTACGAGAATGCTGCAAAAATGTATGGATTGCACTGGATAGCAAAAATAAAGGTCCACGTTGCAAGTTCATGCCCGATGTGTGGTAACACCGCACTGGGAACGGTAGAGCATTATTTGCCAAAGACACCATTCCCTGAGTTTTCGATCTTCAGTCACAACCTTGTCCCCTCCTGCGTGGACTGTAATAGCAAGCGAGGGAATCGTCATGTATACGGTGTTGCCGAGAAATTCATCCATCCAATTTTTGATGGGTCTATTCTCTCTCGTCTTGAGCTTGTCACGCGATTCCAGATAATTCGCCGAACCATAAAATTTCACTTGGGATATAACGAGAGTGCATTTTCGGCAGCAGAGAACAACAGAATCAAACTCCATATAAAAATGAATGTTCTGGATAAAGCCTATCGATTTGTCACCTTAAATTATCGAAGTGAATTAGCGATCAGAGCCGAGGAAAAAAATACCGACGTGGCCCTTCAAAAACTGATCAGTACAGAGTTGCGAATCTTGAAGAAGTCGGGGGGAGCGCGTTGCTGGCGAGGTGCGTTTCTTAGGGGCTTGCTGGAAATCAACCATCCTGAAAGGCTGACCGTGCTCACAAGCCCCAGGATCTCTGTGTTGAGGACCAAATAAATATCATCCCCTCTGCGGTATTAAATACGCTGTGCATTCGCTGTATGGAATGCACACCTAGCGGACACTTAACGTTTACTTCGGAATCAATGCACCCGGTACTTGAATCACCTTGCTGGCCAGTAGATGCCCGGCCTCTGCCGCCTCCGCCGGACTGCCGCCCATCAATCGACTGGCCAGATACGCCGCACTGAACGAATCCCCCGCCGCTGTGGTGTCCACTACCGTTTCAACCTTCTGCGCCGGCACTTCGAATGACTCACCATCACAGCGAATCAGACACGCCTCGGCCCCGCGCTTGAGCACCACTTCCGGCGTGCCGAATTGCGCATAAGCGGCAAACACCGCCTCGCAATCGGCGAAACCGAACAGCGCCTGTTCGTCATCCACCGTCAGCAACGCCAGATCAACGTACGGCAGAACGCTGCGATAAGCGGCCCGCGCGGCTTCCACCGAGGTCCACAGGCGTGGCCGATAGTTGTTGTCGAAAACGATCCGCGCATCACGCTGGCGCGCTTCGACCAGGGTCTGGATCAAGCGTTCACGCCCCAGCGCACCGAGCACCGCCAGAGTAATGCCACTGAAATACAGCACATCGTAATCCGGCAAC
This sequence comes from Pseudomonas sp. SDT291_1_S447, assembly GCF_054070155.1. NCBI lineage: Bacteria > Pseudomonadati > Pseudomonadota > Gammaproteobacteria > Pseudomonadales > Pseudomonadaceae > Pseudomonas > Pseudomonas sp. SDT291_1_S447. The sequence continues at coordinate 475 of NZ_JBSVXS010000026.1, read as the reverse complement.
GCGGCCAGAATCGGCGCGGCGGCCGGGGTGGTGAAACAGTCGCGAACCGCCGCTTCGTTGCGCCAATAAAGGAAACGCCGCTCACCGTTGGCGTCGGTCTGGATGCAATACAGGCCCGGCAAACGCCCGGGCAGACGCTGGACGAGATCGAGGCCGATGCCTTCGCTGGTCCAGATCTGGCACATGGCGTCGCTGAAGCTGTCATCGCCCAGCGCGGTGACGTAATCAACCTGCGCCTTGTCGCCCATGGCGCGGGACAGGTACACCGCGGTGTTCAGGGTGTCGCCGCCGAAGCTTTGCTGCAGGCTGCCGTCGGCGCGGTGCTGCAGTTCGATCATGCATTCGCCGATCAGGGCGATGCGCGGGGTATTCGGGCCGAGGGCGCTGAGGGTGTTCATCTTGTGCTGTCTCTGTTGATGCGCGGGTGTCTGGACTGGCGCCTTCGCGAGCAAGCTCGCTCCCACAGGGGAATGCA
>NZ_JBSVXS010000025.1:0-64051 GCF_054070155.1 Pseudomonas sp. SDT291_1_S447 | reverse complement strand
TGCTCTCGATAGCGGTGTGTCATACGACAAACTAATTGATTGATCGAACGCTATCGCGAGCAGGCTCACTCCTACAGGGGATCTGCGGTGTGATTAGGGCTTGTTGGGGATGCCGTATTTGCGCAGGCGATGGGCGATGGCCGTGTGCGAAGTTTGCAGGCGGCTGGCCAGTTGGCGGGTCGAGGGGTAACTGACGTAGAGTTTTTCCAGCAGCGTTTTTTCGAAGGACTCGACCGCTTGTTCGAGGCTGTCGACATCGCTGTCGGTTTGCCGTGCGACTGAGGTGCCAGCAATGTCGAGGTCGCCGATATCCACCAGGCTGCTCTCGCAAATCGCCGCCGCGCGGAAGATCACGTTCTGCAATTGCCGCACATTGCCCGGCCAGTGATTGCCGAGCAGCGCCGGGTAGGTCCCCGGCGCGAGGCGGCAGACCGGGCGCTGAATTTGCGCACAAGCCTGCTGCATGAAATAGCGTGCCAGCAACAGAATGTCCTGACCGCGCTCACGCAGCGGCGGCACTTCAACGTTGAGCACGTTGAGGCGGTAGAACAGGTCTTCGCGAAACAAGCCTTCGCTGACCATTTTTTCCAGATCACGGTGGGTCGCGCTGAGGATGCGCACGTTGACCTTCACCTCACGATCACCGCCGACCCGACGGAAGCTGCCGTCATTCAAGAAGCGTAGCAGCTTGGCCTGCAGATACGGCGACATCTCGCCGATCTCGTCGAGGAATACCGTGCCTTGGTTGGCCAGCTCCATCAGCCCCGGTTTACCGCCGCGCGCCGCGCCGGTGAAAGCGCCGGGGGCGTAGCCGAACAGTTCGCTCTCGGCGAGGTTCTCCGGCAGGGCCGCGCAGTTCAGGGCGAGAAACGGTGCGCTGTGGCGAGCGCTGATGGCGTGGCAGGCACGGGCGACCAGTTCTTTGCCTGTGCCGGTTTCGCCCTGGATCAACAGTGGCGCATCAAGGGCTGCCACCCGTTGCGCGCGCGCCTTGAGGGTGCGGATTGCCGGGGATTCTCCGAGCAATGCATCGAAACCCTCGGCATGGTCGTGGTGCAAGGCCGAGAGTTGTTCGCCGATGCGGTTCGGTTGATACAAGGTCAGCAGGGCGCCCGCGTCGGTGATTGGCGTGGCATCGAGTAGCAAGGTCTGACCGTTGACGGTGATTTCGCGCAGCGGCAAACGGAAGCCGTGTTCGAGCAAGGTGTCGAGCAGGGCCGGATCGTTGAACAGTTCAGAGACGCTTTCCCCCGCCGGTTCACGACCGTAGAGCGCGATCAACGCCGGGTTGGCCAGCAGCACCTTGCCGGCGCTGTCGAGCGCCAGCACCGGATCGGTCATCGCCGCCAGCAACGCATCGAGCTGCAAGTGCCGACGCTGGCCGGGGAGGATATCGACCACGGTTACCGCCTCGACGCCGAGCACGCGAAACAACGCATCTTTCAGTTCTTCGAGCACTTGCGGGCTCAGGGTCGGCGCGTCGATGTAGACGTTGGGCGGGATCATCTCCACCGCATCCAGATTGAGATTGCGCCCACCGAGGATAGCCAGGACTTCCTGGGTGATGCCGACGCGGTCGATGAAACTGACGTGGATACGCATGGGGCGGTTCAGTGATCTGCAGTGCGGAGGGGGGCAAGTATGCCTTAAATCAAAAACGCCCTCACCCCAGCCCTCTCCCAGGGGGAGAGGGGGCCGACCGAGGTGTCTGAGGTTTGACATCGACCTGAAAGAACCAGTCGATTATGGATTCGGTAAAGCAAGTTCAGGTCGGTGTAACTCTAGAGCATCCCCCAATCAGTCCCCTCTCCCTTTGGGAGAGGGCTAGGGTGAGGGGCTTTTGCGGGTTATTCGAAGTGCTCAAGATTGACCGGATCCCCGGATTTCATATCGAGTTGCTTGCGGATGTCTTCAAACATCATGTCGTAATGCTTGTGAACCGAGCCGATCTGGCTGTGCGTCTTGGGAATGCCGTACTTCTCGGCGATTTTCGTCACATTGTTGGCAAAGTTGTAGGCCTCCTCTTTGGGCAGGAAGAAGGTCTCTTTCATGTCCTTGCCCTGAAGGTTGCCATGCATCGTGAACTGGATGCCTTTGCCTTTCTGCGGGTCGGTGAACACTTCATAGTCGAGGTGCACGTTGTAACTGACGTCATCCGGAGTCAACGCGTGCCGCTCAATATGCAGATGACCGGGTTCAAACTGGGCCATGGGTTTCTCCTTTCAAGGCATGGGAGAAGGGCAGACCTCGGGCCTGCCCCCGGAGTTTCTAATTATCGGTAAGTGATGCCCGGCTTCGCCGTGGTCACGCGAGTACCGGCAGTACCCTGGACAATCGCTTCGATGTCCGCCAGCGAACCGATCACCGCGACCTTGCCAGTATGGCGCGCGAATTCGCAGGCTGCCTGCACCTTCGGCCCCATGGAACCGGCAGCGAAGCCGAGGCGTTCGAGCTCATCCGGGTGCGCTTCGGCAATGGCTTTCTGCGTCGGCTTGCCGTAATCGATGAACGCCGCGTTGACGTCCGTGGCAATCACCAGCAGGTCGGCTTCCAGTTGCTCGGCGAGCAGCGACGAGCACAGGTCCTTGTCGATCACCGCTTCGATACCTTTGAGATTGCGGTTCTCGTCGTACATGGTCGGAATCCCGCCACCACCGGCGCAAATCACGATGCTGCCCTTGTCCAGCAGCCATTTGATCGGGCGGATTTCGAAAATGCGTTTTGGTCGTGGGCTGGCCACCACACGGCGGAATTTATCGCCATCCGGAGCAATCGCCCAGCCTTTTTCGGCAGCGAGTTTTTCTGCCTCGGCCTTGTCGTAAACCGGGCCGATCGGTTTGGTCGGGTTCTGGAAGGCCGGATCCTTGGCGTCGACTTCAACCTGGGTCAGCAGGGTGGCGAACGGCACTTCGAAGTCGAGCAGGTTGCCCAGTTCCTGTTCGATGATGTAGCCGATCATGCCTTCGGTTTCGGCACCGAGCACGTCCAGCGGGTAAGGGGTGACGGAGGTGTAGGCCGCCGCTTGCAACGACAGCAGGCCGACTTGCGGGCCATTGCCGTGGGCGATGACCAGTTGGTTGCCGGGATGGATCTTGGCGATTTGCTCGGTGGCGATGCGGATGTTGGCGCGCTGATTGTCAGCGGTCATCGGTTCACCACGGCGGAGCAGGGCGTTACCGCCCAGCGCTACGACGATACGCATGGTGCATGTCCTTCTAATCAGAGGAGAGGCGAACAACTCGATCTTCCTGCCGGAACCGGGATCCCCTGTGGGAGCGAGCCTGCTCGCGAAGGCGTCAGATCAGTCGACATCTCTGTTGAATGACCCACCGCTTTCGCGAGCAGGCTCGCTCCCACCTTTGGAACCGGTTCCTTCAGTGGGAGCTATTGCAGTTACAGATCAGCCAGGGTCGAGACCAGAATCGCTTTGATCGTGTGCATGCGGTTTTCCGCTTGCTCGAAGGCGATGCAGGCTGGGGACTCGAACACGTCGTCGGTCACTTCGATGCCGTTTTTCAGGTGCGGATACTGCTCGGCAATCTGTTTGCCGACCTTGGTATCGCTGTTGTGGAACGCCGGCAGGCAGTGCATGAACTTGGTGCGCGGGTTGCCGCTGGCTTTCATCAGCTCGGCGTTGACCTGGTACGGCAGCAGTTGCTGGATACGCTCGGCCCAGGCTTCCACCGGCTCGCCCATCGACACCCAAACGTCGGTGTGAATGAAGTCGACGCCTTTGACCGCGGCTTTCGGGTCTTCAGTCAGGGTGATACGTGCGCCACTTTCTTCTGCATATTTGTGGCAACGCTCGACCAGATCATCCAGTGGCCACAGCGCTTTCGGTGCACAGATGCGCACGTCCATGCCGAGTTTGGCGCCGACCAGCAGCAGCGAGTTGCCCATGTTGTTGCGCGCATCGCCGAGGTAGGCGTAGCTGATCTCATGGATCGGCTTGTCGGCGTGTTCACGCATGGTCAGCACGTCGGCGATCATTTGCGTCGGGTGATATTCATCGGTCAGGCCGTTGAATACCGGCACACCGGCGAACTTGGCCAGCTCTTCGACGATTTCCTGTTTGAAGCCACGGTACTCGATGGCGTCGTACATGCGCCCCAGCACGCGGGCGGTGTCTTTCATGCTTTCTTTGTGACCGATCTGCGAAGAGTTCGGGTCGATGTAGGTGACGTTGGCGCCTTGGTCATACGCCGCCACTTCGAACGCGCAACGGGTGCGGGTCGAGGTTTTTTCGAAGATCAGGGCGATGTTGTTGCCCTTCAGGTGTTGTTGCTCGGTGCCGGTGTATTTCGCGCGTTTGAGGTCGCGGGACAGGTCGAGCAGGTAACGCAGCTCACGTGGGGTGTGGTGTTCCAGGCTGAGCAGGTTACGGTTGTGAATGTTAAAAGCCATGATGGATCTCCTTCGGTGTCGGTTATCCCCCTGGCCGCACGTTGTAAGTGTCGGCCAGGGCTCAGAGGTTTAGTAATCGATCGGGTCGCGGATGATCGGGCAGGTCATGCAGTGGCCGCCGCCACGGCCTCGGCCCAGTTCACCGGCGCTGATGGTGATGACTTCCACGCCGGCCTTGCGCAGCAGGGTGTTGGTGTAGGTGTTGCGGTCGTAGCCGATGACCACGCCCGGTTCCACGGCCACCACGTTGTTGCCGTCGTCCCATTGCTCGCGTTCGGCGGCGAAGCTGTTGCCGCCGGTTTCCACCACGCGCAACTTCGGCAGGTTGAGGGCTTTGGCCACGGTGTCGAGGAAGGTGCCTTCTTCGCGGCGGATGTCGATGCCGCCCTGTTTGCTTTCGTCTGGTCGCAGGGTGAAGGCGACGATCTGGTTGACCACTTCCGGGAAAATCGTCACCAGGTCGCGGTCGCAGAAACTGAACACGGTGTCGAGGTGCATCGCGGCGCGGGACTTCGGCAGGCCGGCAACGATGACTTTTTCCACGGCTTTGTTCTTGAACAGGTTCAGCGCCAGTTGGCCGATGGCTTGGCGGGATGAACGTTCGCCCATACCGATCAGCACTACGCCGTTGCCGATTGGCATGACGTCGCCGCCCTCGAGGGTGGAGCTGCCGTGATCCTTGTCCGGGTCGCCGTACCAGATCTCGAATTCGGCGTTGGTGAACTGTGGATGGAATTTGTAGATGGCGGTGGTCAGCAGGGTTTCCTGACGGCGCGCTGGCCAGTACATCGGGTTCAGCGTCACGCCACCGTAGATCCAGCAAGTGGTGTCGCGGGTGAACTGGGTGTTCGGCAGCGGCGGCAGAATGAAGCTGGAGTGGCCGAGGAAGTCGCGGAACATCTGGATGGTCTTGCCGCCGAAACTGTCCGGCAGATCATCGGCGGACACGCCGCCAATCAGGAATTCGGCGATGTGCCGTGGCTCAAGGCTTTTCAGCCAGGATTTGACTTCGTTGATCAGGCCCAGGCCCACCGAATCGGCGGTGACCTTGCGCTCGAGAATCCAGTCCAGCGCCTCAGGGATGGCGACGATGTCGGTCAGCAGGTTGTGCATTTCCAGCACATCGATGCCGCGCTCGCGCATCTTGGTGACGAAGTCGAAGTGGTCGCGCTTGGCCTGAGCCACCCAGAGCACGTCATCGAACAGCAGTTCATCGCAGTTGTTCGGGGTCAGCCGCTGATGGGCCAGACCTGGGGAGCACACCATGACTTTGCGCAGTTTGCCGGCTTCGGAATGGACGCCGTACTTAACTTTTTCCGTGGTCATTTCAGATCCTCCAGATAACAAATCAATCAGGGATTACAGAGTCAGGAAGCCGTCGTAGAGACCGTAGGCAGCCACCAGGGCACCCACGACCACTGCGGCGAAAATCAGCTTCTCGACGTTAGTGAAAATCGGTTGTTTGAGTTCCAGCTTGGCTTTGGCGAACAGGATCGCGCCAGGTGCGTAGAGCAGGGCCGAGAGCAGCAAGTACTTGACCCCGCCGGCATACAACAGCCACACCGCGTAGATCAGCGCGATGCCGCCGATAATCAGATCCTTGCGCCGTTCGGCAGCAAAGCCTTCGTAGCTTTCGCCGCGCACCGCCAGCAGCAGGGCATAGGCCGCCGACCACAGGTACGGCACCAGAATCATCGAAGTGGCGAGGTAGATCAGCGACAGGTAAGTGCTGGCCGAAAACAGCGTGATGATCAGGAAAATCTGCACCATCGCGTTGGTCAGCCACAGGGCGTTGACCGGTACGTGGTTGGCGTTTTCCTTACGCAAGAACTCCGGCATGGTGTGGTCTTTGGCGGCGGCGAACATGATCTCCGCACACAGCAGCACCCACGACAGCAGCGCCCCGAGCAGCGAGATGATCAGACCGACGCTGATCAATACTGCGCCCCAATGACCGACCACGTGCTCAAGCACGGCCGCCATCGACGGGTTCTGCAGTTTCGCCAGTTCCGGCTGGGTCATGATGCCCAGCGACAGCACGTTGACCAGCACCAGAAACAGCAGCACGGTGATGAAGCCGATCACAGTGGCCTTACCGACGTCCGAGCGTTTTTCGGCGCGGGCCGAGAAGATGCTCGCGCCCTCGATGCCGATGAACACCCACACGGTGACCAGCATCATGTTGCGCACCTGGTTCATCACACTGCCCAGATCCGGATTCTTGATGCCCCAGATGTCGGCGGTGAAGATGTCCAGTTTGAAAGCGAACACCGCGATCAACACGAACAGCAGCAGTGGTACGACTTTGGCGACCGTGGTCACCAGGTTGATGAACGCCGCTTCCTTGATCCCGCGCAGCACCAGAAAGTGCACGGCCCACAGCAGCACCGAGGCGCCAATCACCGCAGCAACGGTGTTGCCCTCACCGAAAATCGGAAAGAAATAGCCGAGAGTGCTGAACAGCAGAACGAAGTAACCGACGTTACCCAGCCAGGCGCTGATCCAGTAACCCCAGGCAGATGAGAAACCCATGTAATCGCCGAATCCGGCCTTGGCGTAGGCGTAGACACCGCCGTCCAGGTCAGGCTTGCGATTGGCAAGGGTTTGAAAGACAAAAGCGAGGGTGAGCATGCCGACAGCAGTGATGGCCCAACCGATAAGTACCGCACCGACGTCGGCGCTGGCGGCCATGTTTTGCGGCAAGGAGAATATCCCGCCACCGATCATTGAGCCGACTACCAATGCAACCAGTGCACCTAGTCGTAGTTTTCCGGGAGCTTCAGACATTGCATGACTCCATTGCAGGAGAGAAGAGATCACAGCGTAGTTCTGTTGTCTGTTCAAACAGCTGACTTAGATCAGTGCATGGTCACATTCCATTGTTAATGAATGACTTAGGCTTCGACTGAAGGCATAAATACTCTGCCCGCAAGGCCCGTCCTAGAGGCGTTGTGGCTACATTGTTGGGAATGGCTATTATTACTTTCGAATTATCACGCTAGTTCTTTTTCAGCTTTTGGCAAATTTTCAGCCTCTGTTTTCAGTACAGAATTGAATTATCGGGATCAGCGCACAAAACTGTCTTAACGTGCTAGGCGTTAGCGTCATCCGCTATATATAAACAGGCGTTAATTGGCGTTACCTGATAAACGTCATCTACCTTTATCCGTTTAGTTAATAGTTGTTACAAATGCACGCTCACCACACTTCAAAGGGAAACTGAAATGTCGCAACCGACGCAAAAGCTGCGATTAGGCGCGTTGATCGCCCTGGTGGTGGGTTCGATGATTGGCGGGGGGATTTTCTCGCTGCCGCAGAACATGGCGGCGCGTGCCGATGCCGGGGCGATCCTGATCGGTTGGGGGATTACCGCGATCGGCATGCTGACTCTGGCGTTCGTTTTTCAGACGCTGGCCAATCGCAAGCCGGAACTGGACTCGGGCGTCTATGCCTACGCCAAGGCCGGGTTTGGCGACTACATGGGTTTCTCGTCCGCCTGGGGTTACTGGATCAGCGCCTGGCTGGGCAACGTCGGCTATTTCGTGCTGCTGTTCAGCACCCTCGGTTACTTCTTTCCGGTGTTTGGCCAGGGCAACACGCCGATCGCCATCGGCTGCGCCTCGGTACTGCTGTGGGCCGTGCATTTTCTGGTGATGCGCGGGATCAAGGAGGCGGCGCTGATCAATCAGCTGACCACGGTGGCCAAAGTGGTGCCGCTGATCATGTTCATCGTCATCGCGGCGGTGGCATTCAAGGCTGACATTTTCACTCGCGACATCTGGGGCACCAGCAACCCGAATTTCGGCGGGGTGATGGATCAGGTGCGCAACATGATGCTGGTCACGGTGTTCGTGTTCATCGGCATCGAAGGCGCCAGCGTGTACTCGGCGCGGGCGGAAAAGCGCAGCGACGTCGGTCGCGCCACGGTCATCGGTTTTGTCGGCGTGCTGGCGCTGCTGGTGCTGGTCAATGTGCTGTCGCTGGGGATCATGAGCCAGCCGGACCTGGCGAATCTGCAGAACCCGTCGCTGGCGGCGGTACTCGAACACATTGTCGGGCCGTGGGGCGCTTTATTGATCAGCGTTGGCCTGGCGATTTCACTGCTCGGTGCGTTGTTGTCGTGGGCATTGCTCTGCGCGGAAATCCTCTTCGCCACCGCCAAGGACAAGACCATGCCGGCGTTCCTGAAAAAGGAAAACAAGAATCATGTGCCGGTCAACGCGTTGTGGCTGACCAACGCGATGATCCAGGTTTTCCTGTTGATCACGCTGTTTTCGGCGGGCACTTACACCAGCCTGATTTATCTGGCGTCGTCGATGATTCTGGTGCCGTACCTGTGGTCGGCGGCCTATGCGGTGTTGCTCAGCGGGCGCGGCGAAACCTACGAACATGCTTCGGCCGAGCGCACCAAGGATCTGCTGATCGGTGGCATCGCCCTCGGGTATGCGGTGTGGTTGCTGTACGCCGGCGGGGTGAAGTATTTGCTGCTGTCGGCGTTGCTGTATGCGCCGGGGGTGATCCTGTTTGCCAAGGCTAAACATGAGCAGGGCGAGCCGTTGTTCACCCATGTCGAGAAAGGCATTTTCACCTGCGTGGTTATCGGCGCGGGGCTGGCGGCGTATGGGTTGTACAGCGGTGTGCTGTCGTTGTGAGGTTGTCGCTTGCGTATGCGCCGCCGTATGACTGGGAGGCAATGTTGGGGTTTCTCGCGGCGCGGGCGGTGGCTGGGATGGAGACCGTCGTTGAAGGTGTGTATTCGCGCAGCATTGGATTGAACGGTGTCCACGGGACAGTATCGATTTGGCAGGAAGCGGTAGATGCGCTGCAGGTTGAGTTGAGTTTTACTGATCCGGCAGCGGTGCCCGAGATCGTTATCAGATTGCGGCGAATGTTTGATCTGGATGCGGATCTGGCGGTGATGCAAGGGCATCTGGCAAATGATCCGTTGCTGGCGCGGTTGATCGCCGAGCGTCCGGGGTTGCGCATTCCCGGTGCGTGGGATGGGTTGGAGTTGGCCTTTCGCGCGGTGCTCGGGCAGCAGATTACGGTGGTGGCGGCGATTCGTCTGGCGGGGAAACTGGTTGCGCAATATGGCGCGCCGCTGGATTCGAGCGTGCCTGGATTGACCCATGTGTTTCCCGAGGCACACGTCTTGGCGGCGGCAGATCTGGCGGCGCTGGGCATGCCGAAAAGTCGGGGGCGCACGTTGTCGGGCGTGGCGCAGGCGTTGCTGGATGAACCCTCGTTGTTTGACCCGAATCGCGAGGGTGGCATGGCGCGGTTGTTGGCATTGCACGGGATTGGCGAGTGGACGGCGCAGTACATTGCTTTGCGGCAGTTGCGGGATATGGATGGATTTCCCCATGGCGATGTCGGGTTGCTGCGAGCGTTGGAGGTGCTGGAAGGAGAGCGGCCGACAGCGCGGGAATTGTCGTTGCGCGCTGAGGCGTGGCGGCCGTATCGGGGGTATGCGGCGCAGCTTTTGTGGACGTCCTTGAGCCGGGCAGATTGATACATTATCGCTCGGCCTGAAATTGCAGCCCTCACCCCAGCCCTCTCCCGGAGGGAGAGGGGGCCGACCGAGGTGTCTTGCGTTTTACATCGACCTGAAAGACCGAGTCGATTATGGATTCAGCGCCAAGCGTTCAAGTCGGTGAATCTCTTCAGTATCCCCGAATCAGTCCCTCTCTCTCTGACAGAGGGGGCCGACCGAGGTGTTTTGCGTTTTACATCGACCTGAAAGACCGAGTCGATTAGGGATTCAGCGCCAAGCGTTCAAGTCGGTGGATCTCTTCAATATTCCCCGATCGGTCCCCTCTCCCTCTGGGAGAGGGTTAGGGTGAGGGGCTTTTAATTCCACTGTGGGTGATGTGAACCCAGTTCTGTAGCCGGCAACGCCCACTGAATCGGCGTGCCGCTGATCTTCATCGGCACCTGCAAACGATGCGCCGGTCCCCACGGGGTCTGCTCCAACGACAAGCTCTGATCCTGTTCATCCTCGACGCGCAACGCTTGCGTTGTTCCCGGCCCATGCTCGATCAACAACTTCGCCGTCCGCGCCAGCGACAATCGCGCTGAGCCCGCTCGGCCATTCGCCAACCGCTCAGTCAGCAACCTGAGCGCACTCGCCGCCATCAAATACCCCGTCGCATGATCCAGTGCCTGCACTGGCAACGGCGTCGGTTTCTCGGCTTGCAGCCAGCGCTGCCCGGCCTCGGCAATGCCGCTGCTCATCTGCACCAGACTGTCGAAGCCGCGGCGGTTCTGCCACGGGCCGCTCCAGCCGTAGGCGTTGAGGGCGACATCGATCAGGCCCGGTGCCAGTTGCCGGCGGCGTTCGGCGCCGAAGCCGAGATTTTCCAGGGCATCGGCGCGGTAACCGTGCAGCAAAATGTCGGCGTCTTTCAACAATCCTTCGAACACCGCGCGATTCGCCGGATCATGCAAGTTCAGCCGCGCACAGCGTTTGCCGAGAGTCATTTCCGGAACGACACCAGGCTCATTCCAGGTCGGGGAATCGATGCGCAATACATCGGCGCCAAGGCCGGCGAGAAAACGGCTGGCAGTGGGGCCGGCGAGCACGCGCGTCAGATCCAGCACCTTGATCCCGGCCAACGGGTGCGCCACCGAGCCTTGCCACGCTTGGCTGTGTTCATCTTGCGAATCGAGGAAATGCACCAGCGGCTCGGCATTCACCGCGAGCCCCTGCGGATGCGTCTGCCACTGTGCCCAACTGCGCATCTCGGCGGCACAACCCTTGGCGTCGACCACCGCTTGCTCCAGATCCGTACTCGCCCATCGCGCGACTTTTACCGCCATCGCAGCACGGTCGGCGCAGGCACCGAGCACGCTTTCAGCGGCAGCGCGGTGATGCGGGGCGTTGGTGTGCAGGCGAATCCAGCCGTCGCAGGTCTGGTAATCGCCAGCGACTGGATCCCACAGTGGCGGAACTTGCCAGCCGATGGGACGGATTGATGTGGCGAACCAGAACGATGCCAATCGACGATCGACTTCAACGACAGGTCGCTGGCCGGTCTGCTGCCGGAGCAATTCGCTGACGGCCTGACCGGCCGCGGCCATGCTGGCGCAGGCAAGCTCGGTAACGGCGAACGCCGAGGGCAGGGCGCCACGGTCGGTGAACGGGATCGGCGTGTGCGGCAAGCCGAGTGCGGCTTGAATGGACGTGAGTAAATCAGTCATCGAAGGCCCTCCGGAGCGAGAGGGCGATGATAGTGCAAAAGAATCCCGAGTCAGATGAAATCCCCGATTGCAGGGTTGCCACTTGACCCTGTGGGAGCTGGCTTGCCAGCGATAGCGGTGTGTCAGTCAACAATGTACTGACTGATGTGCCGCCATCGCTGGCAAGCCAGCTCCCACAAGGTTTTGTGGTGGATTGAGTGGCGCGGTCAGACGCGGAACTGATCCATCAATTTCATCTGTTGACTGGCCAGGGCATTGAGCTGGCTGCTGATCGCTGCCGACTCAGTGGCTTGTTCAGTCAATGTTTCGGTCACGGTGCGGATAGCCGAGACATTGCGATTTACTTCTTCAGCCACCGCACTCTGCTGCTCAGCCGCGCTGGCAATCTGCAGGTTCATGTCGCTGATCACCGTCACCGCATCGCTGATCTTGCCCAGTGCATCCACTGCCTGACGAATCTGCCCGGCGTTGTTGTGCGCCTGGGTCTGGCTCGAATGCATGGTCGCGACCACGCCACGGGTGCCGGTCTGAATGCGCTCGATCACGATTCGAATCTCTTCCACCGAATCCTGCGTACGTTTGGCGAGGTTGCGCACCTCGTCGGCAACCACGGCAAAACCACGGCCGCTCTCACCGGCGCGGGCCGCCTCAATCGCCGCGTTGAGGGCGAGCAGGTTGGTCTGTTCAGCGATGCTGCGGATGACCTCCAGCACCGAGCCGATCTGCTCGCTGTTGACCGCCAACGCTTCAACCTCGGTCACAGCCTTGCTGACTTCATCGGCCAGTTGATTGATGTCGCGGGTGCTGCGCTCGATGATCGACATGCCGTCCTTGGCCGACTGATCGGCACCTTTCGCGGCATTGGCGGCATTCGATGCGCTGTTGGCGACGTCGTGGGCGGTGGCGCTCATTTCGTTGGAGGCGGTGGCGACCTGATCGATTTCGCGGAACTGCACCTGCATGCCTTCGCTGGTCTGACGGGCGATTTCCGAAGACTGGTCGGCGGTGCCGCGTGCTTCGGTGATGCTCTGTTTGATCTGCGCGATGGTCGGTTGCAGCTTGTCGAGAAAGCGGTTGAACCAGTTCACCAGTTCGCCCAGTTCATCCTGCTTGCTGTAGTTCAGACGTTGGGTCAGATCGCCTTCGCCGCTGGCAATGTTCTTCAGCATCTCGGCAACGCTATTGATCGGGCGAGTAACGCCGGACGCGGTCAGCCAGATCAGCAACAGGCCGACCAGACCGGCGACCACGGCAACCAGCAGCGCGGTGATCACGCCGGTTTCCTGCGCATCATCCAGCACCGCTTGCAGCTTGACCGAGTCGGCCAGCAACACTTGTTTCGGCAGGTCGATGACCACGCCCCAGGCGCGCGAGTTGCCGATCGGATCGACCGGGTACACCGCACGAATCAGGTCGCCCTGTTCGAGAATCTTCGGTGTGCCGGAGCTCAGCAGTTGCAGCACATCTTTGCCATCGGCGCCGAGGGTGTCGCTGATCTTTTTGCCGACCTTGCTCGCGTCGGAACTGTCGGCAGCGAGCACGCCGCTGCCGGAGACGATCAGCATATGCCCGGCGTTGTTGAACAGGTTGCGCTGGGAATCCACGGCCGCTGCTTGCAGGGCGTCGAGGGCGATGTCGACGCCGACCACGCCGATGGCTTTACCGTCGACGATCAGGGGTACGGAAATGGTCGTCATGAGCATTTCCTTGCCACCGACAGTGTCGGCATACGGGTCGAGCAGGCAGGTGCGCTTGGCATCGCGAGGGCAGGTGTACCAGCTGTTGTAGGGCGTGCCGCTGACGCTGAGGGTGGTTTTGGTCAGGTCTTCTTCGACCATGATGGTGTTCAGCGAGGCGCCGGCGGCGCGGCTCCAGTACGTGGCGAAGCGCCCGGCTTCGTTGGACTGGCGCGCGGCATCGTTGGCGAACTCGCTGTCCTTGCCGTCGAGAGCGTTCGGTTCGAAAGCGAGCCAGATGCCCAGCACTTTGTCGTTGCGCTCAAAAGCGGTTTTCAGGCTCAGGTTCAACTCTTCGCGCAAGGCGCCGGCGTCCAGCGAACGCTTGGCGGCCATTACCCGCAGGTCCTTGATCTGATCCGCGACGGCAGTGATCACCGTCAGGCTTTCGCCGAAGGTCTTCTGCACCCGCACGGCTTGTTCGGCGGCTTTGGCTTGCAACAGATTCTGCACGCTGGCGGTGAGCAACTGGTTGCTGGAGTTGCTGACCAGTTCGTCGTTCTGGTTGGTCTGGTAGATGTTCATGCCGACGATCAGCGCAACCACACCGAGCAGGCACAGGCCGGAGAGCAGAACGATTTTCAGGCGAATGGACAGAGCGTCGAACATGGGGCGATCTCGCGAATGAATAAACGGGTGGCAGGCGGATATGAACTATCCGGTTCGCCAAATCCATTCAGCGCCATTCAATGCTCATCGGCGTGGAAGCAGAGGGCATGAGGCGCGTGCCGACGGACGGTCAGCGCTAAACGTTTGCGCAGGGGAAAGTGCTGAAAAAACGAATAATTACAGGGATGTTTCAGTGTGATGACGGGTCAGTGCAGACCCGGATGGATTCCGGGCGCGACCAGATCCACAGATTGCCCAGGCTCATCCCGGCAATCGCCAGATAGACCGGCCAGCCATGATCGAGCATCAGCAGCATCAGAGTCGCACAGAGCAACATGCTCACCGTCGCACTGACTTTGGCCTTGCGCGCGATGATCTTGCCGTTGCGCCAATTGCTGAGGATCGGTCCGAACAAGCGATGGTTTTCCAGCCAGGCACTCAAACGCGGCGAACTGCGAGTCGCGGCCCAAGCGGCGAGGAGGATGAACTCGGTGGTCGGCAGGCCGGGCACGACAATGGCGATCAGGCCGATGCCGAGGCTGACGTAGGCCAAGAGGCCGAACAGCACGCGGGCGAGTTTCGAGGAGGCGGGTTGCGGCATGGGCTACGCGGTGGCTTCTGAAGCGGAAGGGAGATCTTACAGGCTTACGCAGTTCCCCTGTAGGAGTGAGCCTGCTCGCGAAAGCGGTGGATCAGTCGACATTCATATTGAATGACATGACGCCATCGCGAGCAGGCTCACTCCTACAGGGGTATGTGTGTTGCTTCAGGCTGGTTCGGCTTCAGTGGCGTAAGCCTGTTCCAGCAGCACGGTGAAGCGGTTGAACGCGTCGATCGCGCCTTGCTCGACTTCGGCTTCTTCCTCGGCAGTGAACTGCAGCGAATCGAGGGTGCGTACGAAGCTTTTCCAGCCTTCGGCACGGCCACCTTCAGGCTCACCGAGGTGACGGGCACCAAAGGTTTCGCTCAGCTCCAGGGCCACGGCGCGTTTGATCAGGAACGCCGCACCGAGCTTCGAACCTTCGGAGACAAAAATCCAGCCCAGCGCGCCAGCCTTGCTCGGATTGTTAACTGCGCCTGCGACTGGCGCCGGTACTTCAGTGTCGAGGTCGGCAAGGTCAGCCTTGGCCGCTTCGGCGCGGCAACGCGCCGGCAGATCAGGGACGATCGCAGTCAATTCTGCATCGTTGTACAGATCGACCAGTTCCGACTGGAACAGGTACTGCGCGACGACGAACCGGGCGAAGTTGGCGCGGGTCTCGAACGGCGCGTGGGCTTTGACCAGGGCGTCGAGCTTGCTGTGCGGCTCATGGGTGATCTGGTTCAGGCGTTGTGAACGCAGGGCTTTTTCCGAAGTGGTCATGACATGTCCTTGATAAAAGAGGCGCTTGATAACGAGACGAACAAGGCGACGTGCAAGCGTAAAAAAACCTCACTGCGCAGTGCCTGAACACGCGCAGTGAGGTTGGCCGGATCAGATGTCCCAGATCAGGTTGATCGCAAAGTTGCGGCCCGGTTGGGTCAGGCGATCGAGGTTGGCCGGCTGCGTCACCGAGGCTTCGCCAACGCTGTCGTAACCGCGCACGTCATCCCACAGCCAGTATTTCTTGTCGGTCAGGTTGTAGATGCCGCCGCTGACGGTGACGTCGTCGGTGACTTTGTAATAACCGGCCAGATCAAGAATGCCGAAGCCCGGGGTTTTGAATTGGCTGCTGACGCCATCCGGCGACTTGAAGTTGCTGTCGTCGACGCGATCCTTTTTCTTCACCACAGTCCAGCTCAGCAGGCCGCCGTAGTTGTCCTGGTCGTAACCCAGACCGAACACGCCGGTCAGCGGGTTGACGCTGTTGATCGGCTCGCCGTTGTCGTTGTTGCGACCGTAGGCGTAGGCGATAGAACCTTGGGTGTACAGGCCTTGCGGCGCGCCAAACGCATCCAGATTCAGACGACCTTTGACTTCCGCCCCCTTGATGGTGGCGTGCTTGATGTTGGCCGACTGGAAGGTCAGCTCGTTGCGGCCCGGGGTCACAGCATCTTCGTTGATGAAGTCGCGATACTTGTTATAGAACACTGCCACGTCGAACGAACCGTGTTCGAAGTTGCCGCGCAGACCGGTTTCATAGCTTTTGCTTTTTTCCGGTTCCAGGTCGGGATTCGGCGCCACGCTGTAGCCAGTGGTGGTGTTTTCGAAGCGGCCGTACAGGGCTTTCGCGGTCGGGGTGCGGAAGCCTTCGGCGTATTGACCGTACCAGGTGTAGTTTTCGGTCAGGGCGTAGGTCAGGCCGAATTTCGGCGAGACTTTGTGCCAGGTCTTGTTCTCGTCGCTGACCGTGCCTTGACCGTCAGCCGCCACGGTGTTGAGGAATTCCTGAGTGATGTGCGGCTTGAGCTGGGTGTAGTCGTAGCGCAGGCCCGGCAGGAAGGTCCAGTTGTTCCAGCTGATCTGATCCTGAGCGAACACGCTGTAGGTGTTGATGGTCGGGTCCGGGAAGTCGGTGGCTTTGGCCAATACGTCAGCAGTACTGGTTGCACCAATGGCGGTGCAGCCACGACCGACGGCCAGGCAGGTGCCGTCGCCGCTGCGCGAGCCGGTGACTTTCTGCTGCTTGATGGTGGTGCCGTAAGTCAGCACGTGATCGGTGGCGCCGATGGTGAACGCCTTGTCCAGTTGCGCATCGAAGACCCATTGTTTCTCTTCGTAAATCGTGTCGCGAGTACGCAGCACTTTACGGGTGATCGGGTAGTAGAACTCGGTGGTGCTCTGGTCAGTCTTGGCGATCTGGTGGTTGAGGCTCCACTTCACGTTATCGACCAGCAGGCTGTCGAGGGCGAACGAGTGCTCGATGCCGATACGTTCACGGGTGATGGTGTCGTTGCCGGTGCGCCACTGGTACATGCCGCCGGGCAGTACGCTGTTGGGGATGGTCGGGGCGCCATTGAAATACGGGCCGCCGTAGGCACTTTTCTGATCGGTGTCGCGGTCATCCTTGTACTTTTCGTAGGTCAGGCCCAGACGCGAATCTTCGTTGTAGTTCCAGCCGATCTTGGCCAGCACGTTGTAGGCGTTGACGTCTTCCGGGTTGGCGGCGGTGCGCTCAAGGCCAGTGCCATTGTTGCTGCCGTAGGAATCGGTTTCGTGACCGTCGCGTTGGCTGTAGTGCAGCAAACCGTCGAACTGGTCGGCGCGGCCGGCAACGGTGGCGGACTTCAACCAGCTGTCATCGGCGGAGCTGTAACCGGTTTTCAGGCGCGCACCGACGTCTTTGCCCGGTTTGATGATGTCGTCGGCATCGAGGGTGTAATAGCTGACGGCGCCGCCGATGGCGTTGCTGCCGTACAGCACCGAGGCCGGGCCACGGAGGATTTCCACGCGTTTGACGATTTCCGGATCGACGTAGTTGCGCTGGGTCTTGGCGTACGGGCCGTTGAAGAAACCGTCCGGCACTTCGACGCCGTCAACCTGAGTCAGGATGCGGTCGCCGTCGATGCCGCGAATGTTATAGCCGCTGATACCGCCACGCTGACCGGCGCCACCGACGGAAACGCCCGGCTCGTAACGCACCAGATCCTTGATGGTGTTGACGTTGTTGCGGTCCAGATCCTGGCGGGTCTGCACGGTGACGGTAGCCGGCACGCTATTGACCGACTGCTCCTGACGGGTGGCGCTGATGGTCACCTGATCCAGATTGAGCGTGCCGCTGGCGTTGCGCTTTTCCAGTACGACGTTGTTATTGCTGATTTTGCGGAAGCTCAGGTTGGTCCCCACCAACAGACGCTCCAGGGCTTTTTCTGGGGGCAGCGAGCCACGCACGCCCGGCGACGACACGCCCTGACCCAATTCTGCCGGCAAGCCGACCTGCCAACCGGTCACGGCGGTGAAGGCATTGAGTGCCGACACCAGCGGCTGCTGGCCGATGGCGAACGAGTAATCGCCCATGTTGCGTGTCGGTTGCTCGGTGGCCGCCATCAGCGGCGCAGTGCCGGCCATCAGGATGGCCGCGGTCAGCAGCGACAATACGCGGGAAGGGGAGGAGGTCTGGCGGGTAAGGCGTGAGGACATCGATAGCGCTCCGTGTCGCACGAATCTTTATAGGTGCTGATTGACTCGCGTGTTGCGAATCAATTGCATTGGCTATAACGAGACGTACTACCGTTGGCTATCGAGTAAAAATAATTCTCATTTAGTTCAGGATGACCAGCGCGGGGAATTCTTTCAGTTGCGCCGAGGTGATCTGAGCGAGGGAGCGAACCACGTCGAGCGGCTGGTCGAGACGGTAATTGCCGGTTACGGCGACGTCGGCCAACTGTTCGTTATTGTTGATGATCCAGCCCGGGTAGTAACGGCGCAATTCGGCCAGCACCTGATTCAGCGGGCAGTTCTCGAACACCAGTCGGCCCTGCACCCACGCCAGATCGGTGTTGGCGTCGAGTTTGGCCGGGCGGTCGAAACCGTTGGGGCCGATGCGGATGCTCTCACCGGCAGTCAGACGTACACGGGCATCGTTATGGGTGGCGCGCAGATCGACGTCGCCACGCTGCACATTGACCTGCGCGACGCCATCGAGATAACGCACGGCGAACGCGGTATCGCGCACGCTGGCAGTGACTGGCCCGGCATCGATTTCCAGCGGTTGACTGCGCCCGCTGGCAATTTCGAAAAACGCCTCGCCCTGAAACAACCGGGCAACGCGCTGCTGATCGTTGATGGTGCTGGAAAATGCCGAATTGGTATTGAGCAGGACTTTCGAGCCGTCTTCCAATTGCAGGCGCTGACGCTCGCCGACCACCGTCAGATGATCGGCCTGAATGCGCATCGGCAAATTGCTGAAACTGAACAGACCGAGTACCAGCACGGCGGCGGTGGCCAGCGGTTTCCAGTGCGGACGCAGACGCTTGAGGACGGTGACTTTCGCAGGTTTCGCCGCCAGGCTTTGCGCACACAGGGCGACTTGCGGGCCGTCCCAGATCGCTTGGGCCTTGGCGAACGCTTCGGCATTCAACGGATCGGCCGCCAGCCAGGCATGGAACTGCCGGGTCTGCTCCTCGTCCGGGCTGCCGAGCACGATGAGCCAGTCCAAAGCCTGGTCCATTGCGTTTGCAGCGTCCTGCGCCGAATCCGGCGAAGGCGAGCGGTGGGTGTCCGTCACGGTGTTTCCTCGGGCTTCTGGCGAAGCAGTTTCTAGCGTCAAGCTGCAAGCTGCAAGCCAGATGCGTGTACTGCTTTTCGTTTTTACTTGGAGCTTGAAGCTTACAGCTTGCCGCTGCTGTCGTGTCGTTCAGCGACACCGATGCAAATGCTCATGATCAGCTTCAATTCTTTCTGCACAGTGCTGAGGGAAACATTCAGCTCATCAGCGATTTCCTGATAGCTGTTCCCGTGCAAACGGCTGAGGATGAAAATCTGCTGCTGGCGGGGGCTGAGTTGACTGAGGCTCACGTTCAGGCGCTCCAGCATCTGTTCGGCGTGGGCGGCATCTTCAGCGCTGCTGGCGGGGGCGGCGATGCTGTGCACGACATCCTGCGGCACATCATCGACCATGGTTCGCGAATGGATCTTGCGCGCACGCAAATGATCCAGCGCCAGATTGCGCGCGGTCTGGAAGACAAAAGGTTCGAGGTGATCGATGGCCCGCTCGCTCAACGCCCGCGTCACGCGCAGGTAGGTCTCCTGCAGCAGGTCTTCAGCGGTGCTGTGATTGTTGACCATCCGTTCCAGCGTACGCAGTAGCGAGGTGCGCTGGGTGAGGAAGACGTGGTTGAAGCGCGATTGACTCACGGGAGGACCTGATCGATTTCAAGCGAATGATAATGCTTATCATCTATTCGAATGGTCAAGCCCTGATTTCAAATACAGTACAAAACCCCTGTAGGAGTGAGCCTGCTCGCGATAGCGGTAGATCAGCCACACATCTGTGACTGACAGATAGCTATCGCGAGCAGGCTCACTCCTACAAGGGATACGGGATTTACTCCGCGTTACACAACGCCAGGCAGTTATCCAGCATGCGGTTGGAGAAGCCCCACTCGTTGTCATACCAGGCCAGCACTTTCAGCAGTTTGCCGCTGGATTTGGTGTGGTTGGCATCGAAAATCGACGACAGCGGATTGTGGTTGAAGTCGCTGGATACCAGCGGCAGGGTGTTGAAACCGAGAATCTTCGAATGTTGGCTGGCGGCTTTCATCAGCGCGTTGACTTCTTCGGCGCTGGCTTCTTTCTTCAGTTGTACGGTCAGGTCCACCAGCGACACATTGATCACCGGGACACGCACGGCCATGCCGGTCAGTTTGCCGGCCAGTTCCGGCAACACCAGGCCCACGGCCTCAGCGGCGCCGGTCTTGCTCGGGATCATGTTCTGCGTGGCCGAACGCGCGCGGTACGGGTCGGTGTGATAAACGTCAGTCAGATTCTGATCGTTGGTGTAGGCATGGATCGTGGTCATCAGGCCGCTTTCAATGCCCAGTTCACGGTGCAGCACCTGCGCCACCGGCGCCAGGCAGTTGGTGGTGCACGAAGCGTTGGAGATGATCTGGTGCGACTGGCGCAGAATGTCGTGGTTCACACCATAAACCACAGTGGCGTCGGCGCCTTTTGCCGGAGCCGAGATGATCACTTTGCGTGCACCGGCAGTAATATGCGCGGCCGCTTTGGCGCGATCGGTAAAGAGACCGGTGCATTCGAACACCACATCAATCTTTTCCGCCGCCCAGGGCAACTCGGCCGGGTTGCGAATCGCGCTGACCGCAATGCGGTCGCCGTTGACGGTCAGACTTTCATTGTCATGCTCGACTTGCGCGTCGAACGTGCCGTGAACGGTATCGTATTTGAGCAGATGAGCATTGATCGAGCTGTCGCCGAGATCGTTGATGGCGACGATCTGCAAATCCTGTCGATAGCCTTGGGTATACAGTGCGCGCAGGACATTACGGCCGATGCGGCCAAAACCATTGATTGCGATTCGAAGAGTCATGGAACAGCGCCGCCGTCGTTTTGTTGTTGGAATTACAAGATTATTCGCATAAAAATAGAAAACAAGCCTTTTTAGTGGCAATATTTTGTTTTATCTACAACGAGTGACCTGAATCAACTGGTCCGAATGGTCAAAAAAGCCGTCTGTCATTCCAACAACAACGGCGTTTGATCAGCATAGACAATCAGGTCGCCACATCCGTTAGCCTGGAGTTCTACACATGCATCCCCGCGTCCTTGAGGTCACCGAACGGCTTATCGCCCGCAGCCGCGCCACGCGTCAGGCTTACCTTGCACTGATTCGCGGCGCCGCCACTGACGGGCCGATGCGCGGCAAGCTGCAATGCGCCAACTTCGCCCACGGCGTGGCCGGTTGCGGCAGCGAAGACAAGCACAGCCTGCGGATGATGAACTCTGCGAACATCGCCATTGTTTCTTCTTACAACGACATGCTCTCGGCGCACCAGCCGTACGAAGTTTTCCCGGAACAGATCAAGAACGCCCTGCGCGAAATCGGCTCGGTCGGCCAGTTTGCTGGCGGCACGCCGGCGATGTGCGACGGCGTGACCCAAGGCGAGCCGGGCATGGAACTGAGCCTGCCGAGCCGCGAAGTGATCGCCATGTCTACAGCGGTGGCGCTGTCACACAACATGTTCGACGGCGCGCTGATGCTTGGCATCTGCGACAAGATCGTCCCGGGCCTGATGATGGGCTCGCTGCGCTTCGGTCACCTGCCGACGATTTTCGTCCCGGGCGGGCCGATGGTCTCGGGGATTTCCAACAAGGAAAAAGCCGACGTGCGCCAGAAATACGCCGAAGGCAAAGCCACCCGCGAAGAGCTGCTGGAATCGGAGATGAAGTCCTACCACAGCCCGGGCACCTGCACCTTCTACGGCACCGCCAACACCAACCAGTTGCTGATGGAAGTCATGGGCCTGCACTTGCCGGGCGCGTCTTTCGTCAACCCGAATACGCCGCTGCGTGATGCGCTGACCCGCGAAGCCGCGCATCAAGTCACGCGCCTGACCAAGCAGAACGGTAACTTTATGCCGATCGGCGAAATCGTCGACGAGAAATCGCTGGTCAACTCGATCGTCGCGCTGCACGCCACCGGCGGCTCGACCAACCACACCTTGCACATGCCAGCCATCGCCATGGCCGCGGGTATTCAACTGACCTGGCAGGACATGGCCGACCTCTCCGAAGTCGTGCCGACCCTGAGTCACGTCTACCCGAACGGCAAAGCCGACATCAACCACTTCCAGGCAGCGGGCGGTATGTCGTTCCTGATCCGCGAACTGCTTGGCGCCGGTCTGCTGCACGAAGACGTCAACACCGTGCTTGGCCACGGCCTGAGCAAATACACCAAAGAGCCGTTCCTTGATAACGGTGAACTGGTCTGGCGTGAAGGTCCGGTCGACAGCCTCGACGAAAACATCCTGCGCCCAGTCGCCCGTGCGTTCTCGGCGGAGGGTGGTTTGCGGGTGATGGAAGGCAACCTCGGTCGCGGTGTGATGAAGGTGTCCGCCGTCGCCCTGGAGAACCAGATCGTCGAAGCGCCAGCGATGGTGTTCCAGGATCAGCAAGACCTGGCTGACGCGTTCAAGGCCGGTCTGCTGGAAAAAGATTTCGTTGCCGTGATGCGCTTCCAGGGGCCGCGTTCCAACGGCATGCCGGAGCTGCACAAGATGACGCCGTTCCTCGGCGTGTTGCAGGATCGTGGCTTCAAAGTCGCCCTGGTGACTGACGGCCGGATGTCCGGCGCCTCGGGCAAAATCCCCGCTGCGATTCACGTCAGCCCCGAGGCTTATGTCGGTGGTGCTTTGGCGCGCGTGCAAGAGGGCGATATCATCCGCGTCGATGGCGTCAAAGGTACTTTGGAACTTAAAGTCGACGCCGCCGAATTTGCAGCGCGCGAACCCGCCAAAGGCCTGTTGGGCAACAACATCGGCAGCGGTCGTGAACTGTTTGGTTTTATGCGTTTGGCCTTCAGCTCGGCGGAGCAGGGCGCCAGCGCCTTCACTTCTGCCCTGGAGACGCTTAATTGAAACTGGCTTTGGTCGGTGACATCGGAGGCACCAACGCGCGGTTTGCGTTGTGGAAAAACCAGCAACTGCAATCGGTTCAGGTGCTGGCCACGGCCGACCATGCCAGCCCGGAAGAGGCGATCAGCCTCTATCTGAGCGGGCTCGGTCTGGCGCCGGGTTCGATCGGTTCGGTGTGCCTGTCGGTGGCCGGCCCGGTCAGTGGTGATGAATTCAAATTCACCAACAACCACTGGCGCCTGAGCCGCAGCGCGTTCTGCAAAACCTTGCAGGTCGAGCAGTTGTTGCTGGTCAACGACTTCTCGGCGATGGCGCTGGGCATGACCCGTTTGCAGCCGGGCGAATTCCGCGTGGTCTGCGAAGGCACGCCGGAGCCGTTGCGTCCGGCGGTGGTGATCGGCCCGGGCACTGGCCTTGGCGTCGGCACCTTGCTCGATCTCGGTGAAGGCCGTTTCGCGGCGTTGCCGGGCGAGGGCGGTCACGTCGATCTGCCGCTGAGCAGTCCGCGTGAAACCCAGCTGTGGCAGCACATCCACAACGAGATTGGCCATGTCAGCGCGGAAACCGCGTTGAGTGGCGGCGGTTTGCCGCGAGTCTATCGCGCGATCTGCGCAGTGGACGGGCATGAGCCAACGCTTGATACGCCGGAAGCGATCACGGCGGCCGGTCTGGCGGGTGATCCGATTGCCCTGGAAGTGCTCGAGCAGTTCTGCTGCTGGCTCGGCCGTGTCGCCGGTAACAACGTGCTGACCACGGGCGGGCGTGGTGGGGTGTATATCGTCGGTGGTGTGATTCCACGCTTCGCCGATTTCTTCCTCGAAAGCGGTTTCGCCCGCAGCTTCGCTGACAAAGGTTGCATGAGCGATTACTTCAAAGGCATTCCGGTGTGGCTGGTGACAGCGCCGTATTCCGGGCTGGTTGGCGCCGGCGTAGCGCTGGACCAGTCAATCCCAACCTGAAATGCAATCAAACTGTAGGAGTGAGCCTGCTCGCGATAGCGGTACGTCAGTCAACGAATGTGTTGAATGTAAGACCGTTATCGCGAGCAGGCTCACTCCTACGGTTGTTTTGTGGTGTTTGTAAAATCAGTGCTTAAGGCATAATCCGCCCCAATTCCAACAACAAGGATGCCTTCGAAGTGAGCTCAGTCAACAAGTCGATATTGTTGGTCGATGACGACCAGGAAATACGCGAGTTGCTGGAAACCTACCTGACCCGCGCCGGGTTTCAGGTACGGGCCACCGCCGACGGTGCCAGTTTCCGTCAGGCCCTCAACGAGGCGCCGAGCGATCTGGTGATCCTCGATGTCATGCTGCCCGACGAAGACGGCTTCAGCCTGTGCCGTTGGGTGCGTCAGCATCCGCGTCAGGCGCAGGTGCCGATCATCATGCTCACCGCCAGTTCCGACGAAGCCGACCGCGTGATCGGTCTGGAACTCGGTGCGGACGACTACCTAGGCAAACCCTTCAGCCCGCGCGAACTGCAAGCACGCATCAAAGCCCTGCTGCGGCGTGCGCAATTCGGTCAGGAGCGCAGCGGCAGTGACGTGCTGGCCTTCGACGAGTGGCGGCTGGACATGGTCAGCCATCGGCTGTTTCACACCGACGGCGAGGAAGTGATTCTCTCCGGCGCCGACTTCGCCCTGCTGAAACTGTTCCTCGATCACCCGCAGGAAATCCTCGACCGCGACACCATCGGCAACGCCACCCGCGGTCGCGACCTGATGCCGCTCGATCGCATTGTCGACATGGCCGTCAGCCGTTTGCGCCAGCGTCTGCGCGACACCGAGAAACCGCCACGACTGATCCGCACCGTACGCGGCAGCGGCTACCAACTGGCAGCCAATGTGGTTGCCAGCAATGGTCACTGATTCGCTGCGTAAACTCGCCGCCAAGGTGCCGGTGCCGCGTTCGCTGCTCGGGCGGATGCTGCTGCTGACCCTGCTCGCGGTGCTGTTTGCGCAGACCTTGTCGAGCGTGATCTGGGTCTCGCAATTGCGCGCCACGCAGCTCGAAGGCCTGGTCACCAGCGCCCGCAGCCTCGCCCATTCAATGACCGCCAGCGTCAGTTACTTCCGCTCTCTGCCGGTGGCTTATCGACCGCTGGTGCTGGATCAATTGCGCAGCATGGGCGGCACCCGCTTCGTGGTGACGCTCAACGACAAGCCGCTGGGCATGGACGTGCTGCCAGTCACACCGCGTAAAGCGGCGGTGATGAAAGCGGTCGACGAAGTGCTGCGGCAGACCTTGGGCCATGACACCGATATTTCGGTGACCTTCGTCAGTCCCGAAGACCTGCGCATCTTCAACGCCGGGCTGAAGCTGGATGAATTGCCACGTTCCTGGGCGCATTACGCGCTGACCCTGGAACCGGTGAATCCACCCGTGCTGGTCACGCAGATTCAAATGGCCCCGGGCGAATGGCTGTACATCGCCTCGCTGTTGCCGGAGCCGTACACCAGTCTTGAAGAGCAAGGCCTGCCGTCGCAGCAGGTGTGGTTCATCGTCCTCACCAGCGGATTCTTGCTGCTGTTCATCGGTCTGCTGGTGCACTGGCAGAGTCGGCCGCTCAAGCGTCTGGCGCGAGCGGCGCGGGATCTTTCGCTGGGCGCCGACGTCGAGCCAGTGGCCGAGGGCGGCGGCAGTGAAGTGGTCGAAGTGGGGCGCGCCTTCAACACCATGCGCGAGCGCATCAGCCGTTACCTGACCGAGCGCAGCCAGTTGTTCAGCGCAATTTCCCATGACCTGCGCACGCCGATTACGCGTTTGCGTTTGCGCGTCGAATTGCTTGAAGACGAAAAGCTGCAAGCCAAGTTCGGCCGCGATCTGGATGAGCTGGAACTGCTGGTCAAAGGTGCGCTGCAATGCGTGAAAGACACTGATATCCACGAGAACATCGAACCGGTGGATCTCAACCATGTGCTTGATTGTCTGGTCGAACCGTACCTGGCGCCGAACGGCAACGGTCGTGTGACTCAGCATGGTCGCGCATTGGCGGCGTATCCGGGCAAACCTTTGGCTTTGAAGCGTTGCATTGGCAACCTGATCGACAACGCGTTGAAGTATGGGCAGAACGCGCACTTGCATATCGATGACGATGACAGCGCGTTTGTCTTGCACGTTGATGATGAAGGGCCGGGGGTGCCGGAGCAGCGTTTGGAGCAGGTGTTTGAGCCGCACTTCAGATTGGCGGGGCAGCAGCAGGGGTATGGGCTTGGGTTAGGCATTGCGCGCAATATTGCCCACAGCCATGGTGGGGAAGTGACGTTGCAGAATTTGCGTGAGGGTGGGTTGCGGGTGACGTTGCAGTTGCCGCGTTCGACGGATTGAGTCAAAAGCTTTTCCTCACCCTAGCCCTCTCCCAGAGGGAGAGGGGACTGACCGCGTTCTTCATTCGAATTGCGCCGACCTGATGCATTGAGTCGATTATGGATTCGGTACAGCTCTTTCAGGTCGGCGCAACTCTTCAGCATCCTGCGGTCGGCCCCCTCTACCTCTGGGAGAGGGCTGGGGTGAGGGTCGCTCTTTGTCACGATCTGGTGACAAACCCCGCCCCCTTCGTTACAAGCCCACCCCGACCCGTTGTTTAGACTCCCCGCAGTCATAACAACAAAAAAGGCCACCCATGGATCTCTTCCAACCCGGCTTCAGCAGTTGGCTGAATGCCCCTGCCCACCAGCAATGGCTCGCCGCCGAAGGCCTGCGTCTGCTGGATTTCGCTAAGGCAGCAAAACTCCCACAAGGCTTCGGCAACCTCGACGAACGCGGCCGTCTGCCAGCGAACGCGCAAGCCGAAACCATGAACACCGCGCGCATGACCCACAGCTTTGCCATGGCCCATATTCAGGGCCTGCCGGGTTTCGCCGAACTGGTCGATCACGGCATCGCTGCCCTGCGCGGGCCATTGCGTGATGCGTTGCACGGCGGCTGGTTTGCCGTCGCCGAACACCGCGACGACAACACCGGCAAGAACGCCTACCTGCATGCCTTTGTCGCACTGGCGGCCAGCTCTGCGGTGGTTGCGCAACGTCCCGGCGCACAAGCGCTGCTGGACGATGCCATCGACATCATCGACACCTATTTCTGGAGCGAAGAAGAAGGCGCCATGCGCGAATTCTTCAATCGCGACTGGAGCGAAGAAGAAGCCTATCGCGGCGCCAACAGCAACATGCACGCCACCGAGGCGTTCCTCGCGCTGGCCGATGTCACTGAAGATCCGCGCTGGCTGGTGCGTGCGCAACGCATCGTCGAGCGGGTGATCCACGGTCATGCCGCCGGCAACGGTTACATGGTCATCGAACATTTCGACCGCGACTGGCAACCGCTGCGTGAATACAACCACGATAATCCTGCCGACGGTTTCCGCCCTTATGGCACCACACCGGGCCACGGTTTCGAATGGGCGCGGCTGCTGCTGCACCTCGAAGCGGCGCGGGTTCAGGCCGGCATGCTCACGCCCGGTTGGCTCGCCACCGATGCGCAAAAACTGTTCGAGAACAACTGCCGCAACGGTTGGGACGTCGATGGTTTGCCGGGCATCGTTTACACCCTCGACTGGGACAACAAGGCGGTAGTTCGCCACCGCTTGCATTGGACTCACGCTGAAGCCAGCGCTGCTGCGAGCGCGTTGCTAAAGCGCACCGGCGATGCGCAATACGAAACCTGGTACCGGCTGTTCTGGGAATTCTGCGAGGTGAATTTCATCGACCGTTGCGACGGCAGCTGGCACCACGAACTCAACCCGCAAAACATCCCCAGCGCCGATATCTGGCCGGGCAAACCCGATCTGTATCACGCCTGGCAAGCCGTGCTGATTCCGCGTCTACCCTTGTCACCCAGTATGGCGACTGCGCTGGCACAGTTATCCCAGAGCAGTCCTGTGTAACCATGTGGTGACATTCGCGCGTCCCTTCGTTACCTGCGAAGGGAAACGTCCTGTTTAAACTCCTGTGCAGCGCAAGCACCAGACTTGCAATGCATAACAACAAGAAAGGTACATCTCAGATGAATGCGATTTCTCGCCTCGCTACTGTCATTTCTGTCGCCTCCCTGTTCCCGCTCGCAATTCTGCCTCTCAGTGTTTCCGCTGCCGAATCCAAAGGTTCGGTTGAAGTCGTGCACTGGTGGACGTCCGGTGGCGAAAAAGCTGCCGTTGATGTGCTCAAGGCGCAAGTCGAAAAAGACGGTTTCACCTGGAAAGACGGCGCTGTCGCCGGCGGTGGCGGTGCGACTGCCATGACCGTGCTGAAAAGCCGTGCCGTTGCCGGCAACCCGCCTGGCGTTGCCCAGATCAAAGGTCCGGATATTCAGGAATGGGCGTCCACTGGCCTGCTCGACACCGACGTGCTGAAAGACGTCGCCAAGTCGGAAAAGTGGGACAGCCTGCTCGACAAGAAAGTCTCCGATACCGTGAAGTACGACGGTGATTACGTGGCCGTGCCGGTGAACATTCACCGAGTGAACTGGCTGTGGATCAACCCGGAAGTATTCAAGAAAGCCGGTATCACCAAGAACCCGACCACCCTCGAAGAATTCTATGCCGCTGGCGACAAGCTGAAAGCTGCGGGCTTCATTCCGCTGGCTCACGGCGGTCAGCCTTGGCAGGACAGCACCGTGTTCGAAGCCGTCGTGCTTTCGGTCATGGGTGTCGATGGTTACAAGAAAGCCCTGGTTGACCTGGACAACGCCGCGCTGACCGGCCCGGAAATGGTCAAGGCGCTGACCGAGCTGAAGAAAGTCGCGACCTACATGGACGCCGACGGCAAAGGCCAGGACTGGAACCTGGAAGCGGCCAAAGTCATCAACGGCAAGGCCGGCATGCAGATCATGGGTGACTGGGCCAAGTCGGAATGGACCGCCGCGAAGAAAGTCGCTGGCAAGGACTACGAGTGCGTCGCCTTCCCGGGCACCGACAAAGCGTTCACCTACAACATCGACTCGCTGGCCGTGTTCAAGCAGAAGGACGCAGGCACTGCGGCCGGTCAGCAGGACATCGCCAAGGTCGTGCTGGGTGAGAACTTCCAGAAAGTCTTCAGCATCAACAAAGGCTCGATCCCGGTGCGCAACGACATGTTGAACAACATGGACAAGCTCGGCTTCGATTCTTGCGCACAAACCGCTGCCAAGGACTTCCTGGCGGACGCCAAATCCGGCGGCCTGCAGCCAAGCATGGCGCACAACATGGCGACCACGCTGGCGGTGCAAGGCGCGTTCTTTGATGTCGTGACCAACTACATCAACGACCCGAAAGCCGACCCGGCCGACACTGCCAAGAAACTTGGCGCAGCGATCAAGTCGTCCAAATAAGCCGTAACGGCAAGCTGCGAGCTGCGAGCCGCAAGCTACAAGCTTGAGCTCTATCGGTCTTGCAGCTTGCAGCTTGCAGCTTGCAGCTTGCAGCTGTTCTTCACTTTTTTTGATGGATTTCCCCATGAGTTCTGTTGCTGTGTTCAGCAAGGCCTCGCCGTTCGATGCATTGCAACGCTGGCTACCCAAACTGGTGCTGGCGCCGAGCATGTTCATCGTGCTGGTGGGCTTCTATGGCTACATCCTGTGGACGTTCGTGCTGTCGTTCACCACTTCGACCTTCCTGCCCAACTACAAGTGGGCCGGTCTGGCGCAATACGCGCGGTTGTTCGACAACGATCGCTGGTGGGTCGCGAGCAAAAACCTCGCGGTGTTCGGCGGCATGTTCATCGGCATCACCTTGGTGATTGGCGTGTTGCTGGCGGTGTTTCTCGACCAGCGCATCCGTCGCGAAGGCTTTATCCGCACCATTTACCTGTACCCGATGGCGCTCTCGATGATCGTCACCGGTACCGCATGGAAATGGCTGCTCAACCCGGGCATGGGCCTGGACAAATTGTTGCGTGACTGGGGCTGGGAAGGCTTCCGTCTCGACTGGCTGATCGACCCGGATCGCGTGGTTTACTGCCTGGTGATCGCCGCTGTGTGGCAAGCCTCGGGCTTCATCATGGCGATGTTCCTTGCCGGCCTGCGTGGCGTCGATCAATCGATCATCCGCGCTGCACAGATCGATGGCGCGAGCATGCCGACGATCTACTGGAAAGTGGTGCTGCCAAGCCTGCGTCCGGTGTTCTTCAGTGCGGTGATGATTCTGGCGCACATCGCGATCAAGAGCTTCGACCTGGTCGCGGCGATGACTGCCGGTGGCCCGGGTTATTCCTCCGACCTGCCAGCGATGTTCATGTATTCCTTCACCTTCAGTCGCGGCCAGATGGGCATGGGCTCGGCCAGTGCGATTCTGATGCTCGGTGCGATCCTCGCGATCATCGTGCCTTACCTGTATTCCGAGCTGAGGACCAAGCGCAATGACTAGTCTCGCTGCCAAACCTGCTATCAGCCTGAGTCGCATCTCGATCTACGCAGTGCTGATCATCGCTGTACTGCTTTATCTGGTGCCGCTGGTGGTCATGTTGCTGACCAGCTTCAAGACCCCGGAAGACATCAGCACCGGCAACCTGCTGAGCTGGCCGACCGTGGTCAGCGGCATCGGCTGGGTCAAGGCCTGGGCCACGGTTGACGGTTACTTCTGGAACTCGATCAAGATCACTGTGCCAGCGGTAATCATCTCCACCGCCATCGGTGCGTTGAACGGTTATGTGCTGTCGTTCTGGCGCTTCCGTGGTTCGCAGTTGTTCTTCGGTCTGCTGCTGTTCGGCTGCTTCCTGCCATTCCAGACTGTGCTGCTGCCAGCCTCGTTCACCCTCGGCAAAATGGGCCTGGCAAGCACCACCACCGGCCTGGTGTTTATCCATGTGGTTTACGGTCTGGCGTTCACCACGCTGTTTTTCCGTAACTACTACGTGAGCATTCCGGATGCGTTGGTCAAAGCTGCTCGTCTGGATGGCGCGGGTTTCTTCACGATTTTTCGGCGGATCATTCTGCCGATGTCGACGCCGATCATCATGGTCTGCCTGATCTGGCAGTTCACCCAGATCTGGAACGACTTCCTGTTTGGTGTGGTGTTCTCCAGCGGTGATTCGCAACCGATCACGGTGGCGCTGAACAACCTGGTCAACACCAGCACCGGCGCCAAGGAATACAACGTTGATATGGCAGCGGCGATGATCGCCGGCCTGCCGACCCTGCTGGTCTATGTGGTCGCAGGCAAGTATTTCGTGCGCGGGCTGACGGCCGGCGCGGTCAAGGGGTAATCATGGCAACGCTCGAACTTCGCAACGTCAACAAGACCTACGGTGCCGGCCTGCCGGACACCCTGAAGAACATCGAACTGTCGATCAAGGAAGGCGAATTCCTGATCCTCGTCGGCCCGTCGGGCTGCGGCAAGTCGACCCTGATGAACTGCATCGCCGGTCTGGAAACCATCACCGGCGGCGCGATCATGATCGGTGATCAGGACGTCAGCGGCATGAGCCCGAAGGATCGCGACATCGCCATGGTGTTCCAGTCCTACGCGCTGTACCCGACCATGAGCGTGCGCGAGAACATCGAATTCGGCCTGAAGATTCGCAAGATGCCGCAGGCCGCGATCGACGAGGAAGTCGCGCGCGTGGCCAAGCTGTTGCAGATCGAACACTTGCTCAATCGCAAGCCGGGTCAGCTCTCCGGTGGTCAGCAACAGCGTGTGGCGATGGGCCGTGCACTGGCGCGTCGACCGAAGATTTATCTGTTCGACGAACCGCTGTCCAACCTCGATGCCAAGCTGCGCGTCGAGATGCGCACCGAAATGAAACTGATGCACCAGCGCCTGAAAACCACCACGGTCTACGTGACCCACGACCAGATCGAAGCGATGACCCTGGGCGACAAGGTTGCGGTGATGAAGGACGGCATCATCCAGCAGTTCGGCACGCCAAAAGAGATCTACAACGACCCGGCCAACCTGTTCGTGGCGAGCTTCATCGGTTCGCCGCCGATGAACTTCATCCCGCTGCGCTTGCAGCGCAAGGACGGTCGTCTGCTGGCGCTGCTCGACAGCGGTCAGGCCCGTTGTGAATTGCCGATGAGCATGCAGGACGCCGGGCTTGAAGATCGCGAAGTGATCCTTGGCCTGCGCCCGGAACAGATCGTTCTGGCGAACGGCGAGGGCAATGGCCTGCCGAGCATTCGTGCCGAAGTGCAGGTGACCGAGCCGACCGGTCCGGACACGCTGGTGTTCGTCAATTTGAATGACACCAAAGTCTGCTGCCGTCTGGCGCCGGACGTGGCACCGCAGGTGGGCGAGAACCTGACGCTGCAATTCGATCCGTCGAAAGTGTTGTTGTTCGATGCCAACACCGGCGAGCGCCTCGGCACTGCCGGCCAACCACAGACCGATGCGCGGTCTGCGAACGTGGCGCAATTCAAAGGCCGCTGAAGAACAATGCTGGAATGCGGTCATGTGGGAGCTGGCTTGCCAGCGATGAGGCCGGCACATCCAACATGGATGTCGCCCGAAGCACCGCCATCGCTGGCAAGCCAGCTCCCACAGGGATTGGATTCCAAAAGGAGCACGCGGTGGATTGCCTGTAGTCCATCGCAATTTATGTAAACCGCGTTAGATAAAAACAGTTAATAACAATAAAGACGAGGATGTAGGGATGAAAAAGAAACACGTCAATGCCCGGTTGATCTGCCAAGTGTCGGCTGCGGCGGCCTTGGTGCTGGCCGGTAACGCCATGGCGGCGGATGCCTTCAGTTCCGATTCGAAATGGATGACCGGCGACTGGGGTGGCGAGCGTACCAAGCTGATCGAGCAGGGTATCGACATCAAGGCTGACTACGTTGGGGAAGTCGGTGGCAACCTGAACGGTGGCTACAACGACGACAAGACCGCGCGTTACGCTGACCAGTTCGGTCTGGGCGTGGCACTCGATCTGCAAAAGCTGTGGGGCTGGGATAACACCCAGGCGAAGATCCAGCTGACCAACCGTAATGGCTACAACATTTCCAACGACCGCGTTGGCGATCCGCGTGCCGGCACCCTCAGCTCCTCGCAAGAAGTTTACGGTCGTGGCCACATGGTGCGTCTGACCCAGTTGTGGATTCAGCACCAGTTCTTCGACAACAAGCTCGACGTCAAGGCCGGTTACTTCGGTGAAGGCGAAGACTTCAACACCTTCCCGTGCGACTTCCAGAACCTCGCGTTCTGCGGTTCGCAAGTGGGTAACTGGGCGACCAACATCTGGTACAACTGGCCCGTCAGCCAGGCCGCGATCCGTGTGAAGTACAACATCAACGACGAGCTCTACGCGCAGATCGGCGCGTACAACCAGAACCCGTCGCAGCTGGAACACGGCAACGGCTTCAAGCTGAGCGGCAGCGGCACCAAAGGTACTGTGTTGCCGGTTGAATTGGTCTGGTCGCCGAAGGTCAACAGCCTGCCGGGCGAATACCGCGTCGGTTACTACAAGAGCACGGCCGATGCCGACGATGTTCGTGAAGACGTCAACGGTTTTGACGCTGCTACTACGGGCGACGCTTACAAAACCCACAGCAGCAAAAGCGGCTACTGGTTCGTGGCGCAGCAGCAACTCACCAGCCACAACGGTGATGCCTCGCGCGGTCTGAACATCGCGGCCAACGCCACGTTCCACGACAAAGACACCAACTTCATCGACAACTATCAGTCGGTGATGTTTGTCTACAAAGGCCCGTTCGACGCGCGTCCGAAGGATGACGTCGGTATCGGTGCGGCGCGTATCCACGTCAACGACGACGTGAAGAAAAACGCCGAACTGCTGAACGCTTCCAACGGTGTTTCGGATTACGACAACCCGGTGTTCTCGCCGATTCGTGAAACCGAATACAACTACGAGATCAACTACGGCTTCCACGTCACCAACTGGCTGACCGTACGTCCTAACCTGCAGTACATCACTCACCCGGGTGGTGTGGATGAAGTTGATAACGCTTTGGTCGCTGGCCTGAAAATTCAGTCTACGTTCTGACGCGTCTGCGATAAGCTCCTCTCTATGTGCGCATATTTGCGGACAGCCAAGGCTGTCCGCTTTTTTTTGGGGCGGCGCACCCCTGTGAAAGACGAGTTCAGGATCGTGGCAAATGCATGAGCATCCGCTACAACGCTTCTTCAAATCCCTGCGTGAACAACCGGTGTTCGCCTGGGAGCGCTATCAGATGCGCGACGTGTTGGTGATCGATCACCCGCTGTGTCAGGCGGTGTTCAGTCGTCAGGGCGCGCAGTTGCTGCACTTTCAGCCGCGCGGGCAAAAGCCGTGGTTGTGGTGTGCGGCGAAGTGGCCGCATGTCGGCGCTATTCGCGGTGGTGTGCCGGTGTGCTGGCCGTGGTATGGCCGTCATCCGAGCGAAAACGCCTGGCCATCGCATGGTTGGGCGCGTTTGCTCGACTGGAAGTTGCTCGACAGCAGCAGCGCCGAAGATGGCGTACGCCTGCACTGGCAATTGCAGCTGTGCGACTGGCAGGTTGACCTGCACGCACATCTGGGTGAACGCATGGAATTACGCCTGAGTACCGAGCATCAGGACGACATGCCGTGCCAGTTGAGCCAGGCTTTGCACGCTTACTGGCGTATTGGCGATGTGGGTGAGATAGCGCTGTCTGGGCTCGAAGGGGCGCAGGGTTATGACCAGTTGAATCGCCAGGTTTGTCAGCAGGAAGGTGAATTGCGCGTTGATGGTGGCTGTCAGCGAGTGTTCCAGCATGACGGCGAATTGCAGCTGAAAGATCACGCCTGGCAGCGCGAGTTGTGCATTGATACTGGCGACAGTGCCGACACGGTGGTCTGGCATCCTGGAGCGCGGCCGTTGTTGGGCGTGACGTGGGATGAGATTTCCGAGTTTGTCTGTGTGGAAGCGGCGGCGGGTGGCACCGACAGCCTGCATCTGGCGCCGGGGGAGAAGGCGCATTTGAGTTTGCAGGCGTGGGCGGCGGCTTAGTGTGTCAAGTATACCGCTACCCTCACCCTAGCCCTCTCCCGGAGGGAGAGGGGACTGATTGCGGGATGCTCAAGAGTTACGCCGACGTGAAAGTGCAGCGCTGAATCCATAATCGACTTTATTTTTCAGGTCGATGTATAGCGCAAGACACCTCGATCGGCCCCCTCTCCCCCTGGGAGAGGGGGCGAATGTGGGATATTCGAGAGATGCACCGACCTGAACAAATGTCGGTGAATCCATAATCGACTCAGTGTTTCAGGTCGATGTATAGCGCAAGACACCTCGGTCGGCTCCCTCTCCCTCCGGGAGAGGGCTGGGGTGAGGGTTGGCTTTCGCTTTTAGCGCCTTAGTTGAACTCGTCACCCACCGGATACCGGCTGGCATTCAAGCTCTCTTTGATCTTGCGCAAATGCGGCTGGAAATCCACCCCGCGACGCAAGGTCATCCCGGTCGCCAACACATCCAGTACCGTCAACTGAATGATCCGCGAAGTCATCGGCATATAAATGTCGGTGTCTTCCGGCAACGGAATATTCAGGCTCAAGGTACTCGCCTTGGCCAGCGGCGAATTCTCCGCCGTCAGGCCCAGCACCGAAGCGCCGTTCTCGCGAGCAATACGCGCCACTTCTACCAGCTCACGGGTACGGCCGGTGTAGGAAATGATCACGAACAACTCACCGGTGTGCGCCACCGAAGCAATCATCCGCTGCATCAACACATCGGCATGCGCGGTGACGGCGAGGTTGAAACGGAAGAACTTGTGCTGCGCATCCAGCGCCACCGGCGCCGAAGCTCCGAGGCCGAAGAAGTGGATCTGCCGCGCCTGAATCAACAGGTCGACGGCGCGGCTGATCAGGTTCGGATCGAGCGCCTGACAAGCACTGTCCAGCGAGGCGATGGCGCTGCCGAAAATCTTCTGCGTGTACGCCTCGGGATTATCGTCGGCCTCGACCGCGCGGCTGACATACGCCGCGCCGCTGGCCAGGCTCTGCGCCAGTTGCAGCTTGAGTTCGGGATAGCCGCTGACACCGAACGACCGGCAGAAACGGTTGACCGTCGGTTCGCTCACCGAGGCGGCCTGGGCGAGGGCGGCGATGCTGAAGCGGGTGGCCTGCTGCGGGTTGAGCAGGATCACCTCGGCGACTTTGCGTTCGGCCTTGTTCAGGTCTTCAAGGCGACTCTGGATCTGTTCCAGTAAATTTCGCACGCGGTCCATATGGAATTCCTAATTCACCTGCGCAAAGGTGCGCCGGGCTATGCAAATTGGGCCTTTGATATGGCCCGTAACGGTGGCCTATCCTACTGATGGCTCCGACTGACCACCACTCGGAATCTGTATTTTGCGAAAATGTTGTGGTTATTACTACATTTTCCCTTGAGTGATGCCTTGAAAAAAGGTATTTGTAGCTTAACTTGATAAAAGAACAAACATCATGCCTTCGATTACGGTTGAACCGTGCACCTTTGCCTTGTTCGGCGCGCTTGGCGATCTGGCCCTGCGCAAGCTGTTTCCTGCCCTTTATCACCTCGATGGCGCCGACCTGCTGCACGAGGACACGCGCATCATCGCGTTGGCCCGTGAAGAAGGTTCCCAGCAACAGCACATGGCGTTCATCGCCGCCGAACTGCGTCGCTATGTGGGCAAAGAGCTGAACGAGGCCGTTGCCGAGCGTTTTCTCGCACGCCTGACCTACCTGCACGTCGACTTCCTCAAATCCGAAGATTATGTAGCGCTGGCCGAACTGGCTGGCAGCACGCAACGCATGATTGCCTACTTCGCCACGCCGGCAGCGGTGTACGGCGCGATCTGCGAGAACCTGGCGAAAGTCGGTCTGGCGGAAAACACCCGCGTGGTGCTGGAAAAACCGATCGGCTCCGACCTCGAGTCGTCGCGCAAGGTTAACGACGCCGTGGCGCAGTTCTTCCCGGAGAACCGCACCTACCGCATCGACCACTACCTGGGCAAAGAAACCGTTCAGAACCTGATCGCCCTGCGTTTCGCCAACAGCCTGTTCGAAACCCAGTGGAACCAGAATTACATCTCCCACGTGGAAATCACCGTGGCCGAGAAGGTCGGCATCGAAGGCCGTTGGGGTTACTTCGACAAGGCCGGCCAGCTGCGCGACATGATCCAGAATCACCTGTTGCAACTGCTCTGCCTGATCGCCATGGACCCGCCGGCCGATCTTTCCGCCGACAGCATCCGTGACGAGAAGGTAAAAGTGCTCAAGGCCTTGGCGCCGATCAGCCCCGAAGGCCTGACCACGCAAGTGGTGCGCGGCCAGTACATCGCCGGTCACAGCGAAGGAAAATCCGTACCGGGTTACCTCGAAGAACCAAATTCAAACACTCAGAGCGACACCGAAACCTTCGTCGCCCTGCGTGCCGACATCCGCAACTGGCGCTGGGCCGGCGTGCCGTTCTACCTGCGTACCGGCAAGCGCATGCCGCAGAAACTGTCGCAGATCGTCATCCACTTCAAGGAACCGTCGCACTACATTTTTGCGCCGGAACAACGCCTGCAGATCAGCAACAAACTGATCATTCGCCTGCAGCCGGACGAAGGCATTTCCTTGCGCGTGATGACCAAAGAGCAGGGCCTGGACAAAGGCATGCAACTGCGCAGCGGGCCGCTGCAACTGAATTTCTCCGACACCTGGCGTAGCGCGCGGATCCCCGACGCCTACGAGCG
Source organism: Pseudomonas sp. SDT291_1_S447 (assembly GCF_054070155.1). NCBI lineage: Bacteria > Pseudomonadati > Pseudomonadota > Gammaproteobacteria > Pseudomonadales > Pseudomonadaceae > Pseudomonas > Pseudomonas sp. SDT291_1_S447. The sequence goes on along the minus strand of NZ_JBSVXS010000025.1, from coordinate 26,519 downwards.
GTTGTTGCTGGAAGTGATGAACGGCAATCAGAACCTGTTTGTCCGTAAAGATGAAATCGAAGCCGCGTGGAAGTGGTGTGACCAGCTGATCGCCGGGTGGAAAAAATCCGGTGACGCGCCCAAGCCGTATGCGGCCGGGTCGTGGGGGCCGATGAGCTCCATTGCATTGATCACGCGGGACGGGAGGTCGTGGTATGGCGATATCTGATGTGCAACTGCCCGCGGGCGTGAATGCCCACGAATTCAAAAGCCCGGTGTTGTTGGCCGAAGGCCTGGCGCTGAACGTCGCCAAGCAATTGAGCGACGCCATTGCTGTACGCGGCAACGCGGTGCTGGTGGTGTCGGGCGGTCGTAGCCCGGTGGCGTTTTTCCAGCACCTGGCCAAGCAGGAACTGGACTGGTCGAAGGTCGTCGTGACCCTCGCCGATGAGCGCTGGGTACCGGTTGAACACGCTGACAGCAATGCCGGCCTGCTCAAGCAGTACCTGCTCAAAGGCCCAGCGGCGAAAGCGCAGTTCCTCAGCCTTTATAGCGCGGCGGCCAACGTCGAGCAGGCTGCTGAACAGGCTGACCGCTTGCTCGCCGAGTTGCCGCCGATTGACGTACTGGTGTTGGGCATGGGCGATGACGGCCACACCGCGTCGCTGTTCCCCGACAGCCCGAACCTTGCCGAAGCGTTGCAAGCCGATGGCACACGCCGTTGCTGGCCGATGCTGGCGCCGAGTGTGCCGCGTCAGCGCCTGACCATGAGCCGTGCGCTGCTGGCCTCGGCCAAGCACAAGATTCTGTCGATTTCCGGTCAGTCGAAACTGACCACCCTGAATGCCGCACTGGCATCCGACGACGTCGCCGCCATGCCGGTGCGCGCGTTTCTGCAACCTACGTTAGAGATTTACTGGTGCCAATGAGCCAAGGAACAGCCGCTATGACAACCCCATCCCCGACCGTTTCCATGGCGGACAAAGTTGCCCTGATCGACAGCCTCTGCGCCAAGGCGCGGATCCTGCCGGTGATCACCATCGCTCGCGAACAGGACGTGCTGCCACTGGCTGACGCTCTGGCTGCCGGTGGTCTGACCGCGCTGGAAGTGACCCTGCGTTCGCAGTTCGGTCTCAAGGCCATCCAGATCCTGCGCGACCAGCGTCCGGAACTGATGACCGGTGCCGGTACCGTGCTCGATCGCAACATGCTCGCGGCTGCCGAAGCCGCTGGTTCGCAGTTCATCGTCACTCCGGGCATTACCCGTGACCTGCTGGAAGCCAGCGTCGACAGCCCGATTCCGCTGTTGCCGGGCATCAGCAACGCTTCCGGCATCATGGAAGGCTACGGTCTGGGTTATCGCCGCTTCAAGCTGTTCCCGGCTGAAGTCAGCGGTGGCGTGGCGGCAATCAAAGCTCTCGGCGGCCCGTTCGGCGAAGTGAAATTCTGCCCGACTGGCGGCGTCGGCCCAGCCAACATCAAGAGCTACATGGCGCTGAAAAACGTCATGTGCGTGGGCGGTAGCTGGATGCTTGATCCGGAGTGGATCAAGAACGGCGACTGGGCCCGTATTCAGGAATGCACCGCCGAGGCGTTGGCACTGCTGGACTGATTGTTACCAGACACTTCGTTGTGTGTTCTACGGCTTTACGGTGCGCTTGGTCGGTGCACCGTTTTTTTTTGCCTCGAAGAAAGTGCCAGGACATCACGCGATACATAGTTACCGCACAGCCGCGTTTGCGTGGCGCTAATCTGCTTTCATCTTACGGAAGAGAGAACGCCTCATGGACGACCATCAATCAGCAGACTTGCCCCATCAGCCTCTTCGGCAACGGCAAACGCATATCCCTGGCAGCTTCGATTGGCGCAAAACCGAAGGCAAGGTGCGCAACATCAGTGGCGGCATCGAAGGCCTGCCACTGGTATTGCGTCTGGCCCTGGTCGACGCCATGACCGGTGAGCCAGTGGTTGGCGCCCAGGTCCGGATCGAACAGAACATTGGCGCCGACAGCCTGTGCGGCGCCCAGTCGACCGACAGCCAAGGCATCGTGCGGTTTACCAGTATTTATCCGGATCAGCACTCTGGCGGGGCTTCGTGCATCGCCATGACCGTGTGCATCGCCAGTGATGATCAACACCCGCAGTCACATCAGGAGGCCTGGGCAGGACGGCTGCATCTTCCGGATGTCTGTAGCTGTGAAACGGCGGAGGATGATGCTTCGCGACTGGTGTTGCGACCGATTGGCGGGGAAGGTCTTGAGGACGGCTACTTCGGCAGCCTGACGATCGGCGTCGACACCTTTGCGGTGTCGTCGCAGATCGGCCTTGCTGGCTACGAGAAGTCCACAGGCGCGGTGTTTTAGCGCAGCTCGTTCAGCGCGCGGACCAGCAACTGCATGTCGCCAGCGGTGGTGGTCATCCCCGGCGTAATGCGGATGCTCGGCCCGCTGGCTGCGCCGTTGCGCACCACGGTGAACAGGTTGTAGTCGTTGAGCAGACGCTCAGCCATCGCCTGTTGATCGTCGTGGCGTGTGAAGCGCAGTGAGGTGATGCCGCAATACAGTCGTGGATCGTCTGGCGTCATCACTTCGATGCCCGGCAAATGCCGCACCGCGCTGACCCACAGATTGCGCAGATAATTGACGCGAGCGCCTTTGGCCGGCGCACCGCCGAGGGAGCGGTGCTCCTCGAACACTAGCGGCAAGGTCATCAGCGCTGGAATGTTGGGCGTGCTGTACGACGTGCGCGCACGGATATCATTGGCCGGGTAATGCATTTCATCCATGTCCGGATCGATATCGGCCAAGCGTTGCGGCGCGATATAGAGGAAGCCGAGGGTGAGTGGCGCGCCGATCCATTTGTGCAGGTTGAATCCGGCGAAAGAGATGCCCAGTGCTTCAAGATCGAACTCGATCTGACCGAGCGCGTGGGCGCCGTCGAGGATGACATCGACGCCATGCTCTTTGGCGAGCGCGGCGATGGCTTGTACCGGCATGACCAGGCCGGTGCGGTGAGTGACGTGAGTCAGGGCCATCAGCTTGATCTTCGGCTGGCCGCTGAACGCTTCGCGGTAAGTCTCCAACAGACTGTCGTAACTCGCTGGGTGCGCGTGGGCAATCTCGATCACCTCGGCACCACGATGTCTGGCCAGCCAGCGCATGGCGCCTTTGACCGTGTCGTATTCCAGATCACTGATCAGCACCTGATCGCCCGGTTGCAAGCGGTTGTAGTTGCGGATCAGCGATTGCAGGCCTTCGGTGGCGTTGCGAGTGAAGGCTACGCTCTGCGCGCGCACGCCGATCAGCTCGGCCAGTTGCGCACGGATATCGAGGTTGTCGTGCTGCTCGAAACGCTGGCGCACGTACACCGAATTGCTGGTGTTGATCAGCTCGATATTGCGCTGGTATTCCTCGATTACTGTGCGCGACATGCGCCCGAAGTAACCGTTTTCCAGGTTCACGGGGCCGGGTTGAACGTCGTAACGGTCGGCGAACGTTTGCCAAAATGCTTCGTCACGGGCACGGCGGGTGTTGTCGGGCATGGTCGGCTGACTCTAGAGAGGAGCGCGCTTCAATGGCGCGGGGCAGGTTTGCCGTGTTTGGCGCGCAGCGGTTCGAGCAAGTCCGAGAGGCCGTTATGGTCGATCTCCTGCATCAGTGCGAGCAGGCCACCGAGTTCGCCGTGCGGGAAACCTTCACGGGCAAACCAGTTCAGGTATGGCCCCGGCAGGTCGGCAATGATCCGGCCCTTGTACTTGCCGAAGGGCATTTCGCGGGTGATCAACAGTTCGAGTTTTTCGGGATTCATCAGTGAGATCGTCTGGCTTCAAATCAGCTTGGAAAATACAGGCATTCTGCATGCAGGCCAAATGACAGATCATGCAAATAACCGTGATACAGATAGTTCACTTATCTTTAAATCATTGATAATTAAAGAAATTTTTAAAATAAAAAAGCTGGCACGCACACTGCAATATCCCTTGCATCTTCAACCAATCGCAAGGAATTGAAAAATGACCGACATGAATAAAGAAGCCATCTCTGTACTCAATGACCTGATTGAAACCAGCAAGGACGGTCAGGAAGGGTTCAAGACTTGCGCTGAAGACATCAAGCATCCAGAACTGAAAACCCTGTTTGTCACCCGCTCTGCCGATTGCGCAACCGCTGCAGCAGAACTGCAAGCCGAAGTTCGCAAGCTCGGCGGCGATCCGGAAACCTCCACCAGCGTAAGCGGTGACCTGCACCGTCGTTGGGTCGACGTCAAAGCCATGTTCACCGGCAAGGACGAAGAGGCTGTGCTGAACGAAGCCGAGCGTGGTGAAGACCATGCGCTGAAGGCTTACAAAGAAGCTCTCGAGAAAATCAGCAAGCACAATCTGGTAGGTATTCGTGACCTGGTTGAACGCCAATACCACGGCGTGCAACGTAATCACGACCAGGTGAAAGCGCTGCGTAACCAGGCTCGTGCTCGTTCGTAAGCGTTTGCCGGTTATAAAAAACGCCAGCTAGTCTGGCGTTTTTTTATGGGGCTGGGAAAAGCAAGAGCAAGAGCCCCTCACCCTAGCCCTCTCCCGGAGGGAGAGGGGACTGACCGAGGTGGATGTTGGAGATACACCGACTTGAGCGATCTTAGGTGAACTCAGGTTTTGAAAAGCACGAAGATCGGCTCCCTTTCCCCCTCGCCCCCCTGGGGGAGAGGGCTGGGGTGAGGGGGAAAGCTCTCACTGACACCCCACCAATCAATCAGCCAATGCTGATCGCCGGCAAAGTAGGCAACGTCACCGTCTGCTGCTTACGCGGCGCCAGAATCTCCGCCTCACCATCCACCACCAACTCATCACGCTGGTTGAACACACGAGTGGCAATGCGTACACGAAACTTCGGCAGCTTCTCGAGGATTTCCAGACGCACGGTCAACGTGTCACCGATCTTCACCGGCTTCTGAAAGCTCATCTGCTGGCCGATATAAATAGTGCCCGGCCCAGGCAGCTCGCAGGCAACGGCGGCACTGATCAGCGCGCCACTGAACATACCGTGAGCGATACGCTCCTTGAACATGCTCGCGGCGGCAAACTCGGCGTCCAGGTGCACCGGGTTGTGGTCGCCCGACATCGCGGCAAACAGTTGAATGTCGCGCTCTTCGACGGTCTTGCTGTAGCTGGCGGTCTGGCCGACTTCGAGGGCTTCGTAAGGGATGTTGGTAACCTGGGTCATCGGTCTCGATTCCTGTGACGGATTCAGTGAATCCAGAAAAAATTATTCGCTGCGCTGAGGGCGCGGATGGCTCAGGGCCTGATCGATCCAGGCCAGCACATCCGCGATCACTTCGTCGCGGTTGGTTTCGTTGAACAATTCGTGCCGCGCCTGCGGGTAGATCTTCAGTTGCAGGTGCTGGCTGCCGGCCGAGCGCAAGGCATTGGCCAGATCTGTCAGACGCTTGCCTTCACTCACCGGATCACATTCGCCGCCGATTACCAGCAGCGGCAGGCCCGGGTCGATCTGCGCGAGATTGGACGCTTTGCTGATCTGCTGCAAGCCGCCGAGCAGGTCGATCCACAGTTGATTGGTGCAGCGAAAGCCGCACAACGGGTCTTTGGCGTACAGGTCAACCTCGGCCGAATCGCGGCTCAACCAGTCGAATGGTGTGCGCACCGGTTTGAATTTGTTGTTGAACGAGCCGAAGGACAACCATTCGATCAACGCGCTGCGGCCCTTGCCACCCTGACGCATTTTCTCCACACGGGCGATCTGCCGCGCGGCGCCGTACAGCGCAACAGGCTGAAAGTTGGAACCACTGAGAATCGCCCCGTGCAGACTGGCGCTGTGGTGCAGTAAATAGCCTTGGGCAAGATAGCTGCCCATGCTGTGCCCCAACAAAATAATCGGCACACCGGGGTGTTGTTGACCAATGTGCTGATTGAGGCTGGCCAGATCGCCGAGCACTTTGCACCAGCCATCGTCATCGGCGAAGTGGCCGAGGGTGCCGTGATTGGCGGTTTTGCCATGTCCGCGTAAATCCGGGGCGTACACGCCATAGCCTTTGTCGCAAAACGTTTCGGCCAGTCGTGCATAGCGGCCGCTGTGTTCCGCCATGCCATGGGCCAGCAGGATCACCGCTTTCAATGGCGCGGCGGGCATCCATTGATTGACGAAGAGGCGGCTGCGGTCACTCGCGTCCAGCCATAGGGTGTCGTGGATCATGGCGCTTCCTTTGCTCAGAGTCGGATCATTGTATAGCGCGTCTGATCAGCCCACGCCACGGCAGGAAGATTCACACGATCAATGACGGCTTTGTCCATATTTGCCTCAATGGCCATAGCTGCTAGTGTCCGTGAAGCTCCGCTTTTTCAGAAATGACAGAAAGCGGCCCCGGATCGGCTCAGGTAAAGAGGACAAGAACAATGCAACCTGATTTCTGGAACGACAAACGCCCGGCCGGCGTACCGCTGGACATCGACATGGGTGAGTTCAAGTCGGTGATCGAGGTATTCGAGCGTTCCTGCAAGAAGTTCGCCGACCGCCCGGCATTCAGCAACATGGGCATCACCCTGACTTACGCCGAACTCGAACGCCAGAGCGCTGCGTTCGCCGGTTACCTGCAAGCGCATACCGATCTGGTGCCGGGTGATCGCATCGCGGTGCAGATGCCCAATATCCTGCACTATCCGATAGCCGTGTTCGGTGCCTTGCGCGCCGGGTTGATCGTGGTCAACACCAACCCGTTGTACACCGCGCGGGAGATGCGCCACCAGTTCAAGGATTCCGGCGCGCGGGCGCTGGTGTACCTGAACATGTTCGGGCAGAAAGTCCAGGAAGTGCTGCCCGACACCGATATTCAATACCTGATCGAAGCGAAGATGGGCGACCTGATGCCCACCGCCAAGGGCTGGCTGGTCAACACCGTGGTCAGCAAAGTGAAGAAAATGGTCCCGGCGTATTCGCTGCCGCAGGCGATCTCCTTCAAGAGCGCACTGCGCATGGGCCGAGGTCTGGGCATCAAACCGCTGAAAGTCAGCCTCGACGACATCGCCGTGCTGCAATACACCGGCGGCACCACCGGGCTGGCGAAAGGCGCGATGCTGACCCACGGCAATCTGGTGGCGAACATGCAGCAAGTGCGCGCCTGTCTCGCGCAACTCGGCCCGGACGGTCAGCCGCTGTTGCGCGAAGGCCAGGAAGTGATGATCGCGCCGCTGCCGCTCTACCACATCTATGCCTTCACCGCGAACTGCATGTGCATGATGGTTTCCGGCAACCACAACGTGCTGATCACCAACCCGCGCGACATCGCCGGATTCATCAAGGAGCTGAAAAACTGGCGCTTCTCGGCGCTGCTGGGCTTGAACACCTTGTTCGTGGCGTTGATGGATCACCCGGATTTCAAGACCCTCGATTTTTCCAGCCTCAAGCTCACCAACTCCGGTGGCACCGCACTGGTCAAGGCTACCGCCGAGCGCTGGGAGCAGATAACCGGTTGCCGCATCACCGAAGGTTACGGCCTGACCGAAACCTCACCCGTGGCCTGCACCAACCCGTACGGCGATCAATCGCGGCTGGGCACGGTCGGTTTGCCGGTGCCGGGCACGTTGCTGAAAGTCATCAATGACGATGGCGTCGAGCTGGCTATGGGCGAACGCGGCGAGCTGTGCATCAAAGGCCCGCAGATCATGAAGGGCTACTGGCACAAACCTGAAGCCACCGCCGAAGTGCTGGATGCCGAGGGCTGGTTCAAGTCCGGCGATATTGCGGTGATCGATCCGGACGGTTTTGTGCGCATCGTTGATCGCAAGAAGGACATGATCATCGTCTCCGGTTTCAACGTTTATCCGAATGAAATCGAAGACGTGGTGATGGCCCATCCGAAAGTCGCTAACTGCGCAGTGATCGGTGTGCCGGACGAGCGTTCGGGGGAGGCGGTGAAGCTGTTTGTGGTGGCGCGGGAAACCGGGGTCAGCCTCGAAGAGCTCAAGGCTTACTGCAAAGAGAATTTCACTGCGTATAAGGTGCCGAAACACATCGTGTTGCGTGAGTCATTGCCGATGACGCCTGTCGGGAAAATTCTGCGGCGCGAGTTGCGCGATATCGCGTAAAAGTCAAAAACACAAAGATCGCAGCCTTCGGCAGCTCCTACCTTGGAATGCATTTCCTGTAGGAGCTGCCGAAGGCTGCGATCTTTTGCTTTGAGTCCCCGAAAACCGGGGCTTTCAAGGAGGTCTAGGATTTTTGCTCTAAAATGACTGCTAGATAGTCTTGAGTCATGAATATGACTGTAGGGGCCGCTTTTGGCTCTAGTCGACCCTTGGCAAAGCTGCTACTCTCGGCGCGCTTTGTGACTTCTCGGCCTATGTAAAAGCCAGATTCACCAATACCAAACACACACCAATAATAATCGCATCAAATGCGGTGAAGAATTCGCGTTGCTGAGGAGTGGGCTTCCATGATCGAAGACTTTTGGAAGGATAAATACCCGGCTGGAATTGCTGCCGACATCAATCCGGACGAGTATCCGAACATTCAGGCAGTGTTGAAGCAATCCTGCCAACGCTTCGCCAACAAACCGGCTTTCAGCAACCTGGGCAAGACAATCACCTACGGTGAATTGTACGAATTGTCCGGTGCGTTTGCTGCGTATCTGCAACAGCATACCGATTTGCAGCCCGGCGATCGAATCGCCGTGCAACTGCCCAACGTTCTGCAGTACCCGGTCGCCGTCTTCGGTGCGATTCGCGCCGGGCTGATCGTGGTCAACACCAACCCGCTGTACACCGCGCGGGAAATGGAACACCAATTCAACGACTCCGGTGCCAAGGCGCTGGTGTGCCTGGCGAACATGGCGCACCTGGCCGAAGCCGTGGTGCCGAAAACCGGCGTCAAACACATCATCGTCACTGAAGTCGCCGACCTGCTGCCGCCGATCAAGCGCCTGCTGATCAACAGCGTCATCAAGTACGTGAAGAAAATGGTCCCGGCCTATCACCTGCCCAAAGCCGTCAAGTTCAACGACGTGCTGAGCAAGGGCCAGGGCCAACCGGTGGCCGAAGCCAATCCGCACAGCGGCGACGTGGCGGTGCTGCAATACACCGGCGGCACCACTGGCGTGGCCAAAGGCGCGATGCTGACCCATCGCAATCTCGTCGCCAACATGCTGCAGTGCAAAGCGCTGATGGGTTCCAACCTCAATGAAGGTTGCGAGATCCTGATCACGCCGCTGCCGCTGTACCACATCTATGCGTTCACCTTTCATTGCATGGCAATGATGCTGATCGGCAACCACAACATCCTCATCAGCAACCCGCGCGACCTGCCGGCGATGGTCAAGGAATTGTCGAAGTGGAAGTTCAGTGGTTTCGTCGGCCTCAACACGTTGTTCGTGGCGCTGTGCAACAACGAAGGTTTCCGCAAGCTGGATTTCTCCGCACTGAAAGTCACCTTGTCCGGCGGCATGGCCCTGCAACTGGCCGCTGCCGAGCGTTGGAAAGCGGTCACCGGTTGCGCCATCTGCGAAGGTTACGGCATGACCGAAACCAGCCCGGTGGCCACGGTCAACCCGATCCAGCACATCCAGATCGGCACCATCGGTATTCCGGTGCCATCGACCTTGTGCAAAGTCATCGACGATAACGGTGTCGAGCAGCCGCTGGGTGAAATCGGCGAACTGTGCGTCAAAGGTCCGCAAGTGATGAAGGGCTACTGGCAGCGTCAGGAAGCCACCGATGAAATGCTCGACAGCGAAGGCTGGCTGAAGACCGGTGACATCGCGCTGATCCAGCCGGACGGCTACATGCGCATTGTCGATCGCAAGAAAGACATGATTCTGGTCTCCGGTTTCAACGTCTATCCGAACGAACTGGAAGACGTGCTGGCGACCCTGCCTGGCGTGTTGCAGTGCGCGGCCATCGGCGTGCCGGACGAGAAGTCGGGCGAGGCGATCAAGATCTTTATCGTCGCCAAACCAGGCGTGACCCTGACCAAAGAACAGGTGATGGATCACATGCGTGCCAACGTTACCGGCTACAAGGTGCCGCGTTCGGTGGAATTCCGCGATGCGCTGCCGACCACTAACGTCGGCAAGATCTTGCGTCGTGAGCTGCGGGATGAAGAGCTGAAGAAGATCAAGGCCAAGTCCGCCGCCTGAAAACACGAAGCCCCGCAGATGCGGGGCTTTTTGTTGGGGCAGGCTGTAGATTTGCAGTGCCTGGTAAATCTACCCCCTCACCCCAACCCTCTCCCCCAGGGGGGCGAGGGGGAAGGGAGCCGATCGGGGGCCTTTCAGAACCTGAGTTCGATTCGATACCTCAAGTCGGGCGTATCTCACGCAAACACTTCGTTCAATTCCCTCTCCCTCTGGGAGAGGGAACCGATCGCGTGCAGTTCAAGACCTGAGTTCGACTCGACATTTCAGGTCGGTGTAGCTCGCCCAAACAACTCAGTCAGTCCCCTCTCCCTTTGGGAGAGGGCTAGGGTGAGGGGAAAAGGGGACAGCACAAATCCTACTGACGGAACGGCGCAAAATTCACATTGGTCCCCGCCGGACGCATGTCCTGCAGATACGAATCCTTGTCTGCACTCAACTCCAGGCTCAACGCCGCTTTACGCTTGCCTTCGTTGCGAATCACCAGCCCTTCAAGCTTTTCACGCAAAAACACCGTTGGCACCTTCAGGTGTAGCAACTCGTCAGTGGCCGGGGTGTGCATCAGCAGGTGAATCCACTCGTACTGACCGATGGCCAGGCGCGACACCGGCAGGTCGAACCACCAGATGTTGCGGTTGCGGTTCAGTTCGGCGAAGTGGCAGTTGTTGGTGCCGAGCACGGCACCGCCCAGTTCCTTGTTGCGTCGGGCGATGGCCTGCGTTTTATCGAGTTTCATAACATTCCTGCGGGATCAGTTCCTGGCGCTTGGCGCCCATATGTTGCGCATTCTCGGGGCTACGCACGCAAACATAAAGCCCAACCTGCACGCCGCGACGAAATGAACCCCTGAAAATAAATGAAACTTGGCGCAAACCCGGCCAGTCAATCATTACGTACTGACTTTTCCCCCTAATTGCACCAAGGAGAAACACCATGAGTAGCACAGGCGATAAAGTAAAAGGCATGGCCAACGAAGCGGTCGGCAACGTCAAGCAAGGCGTCGGTAAAGCCACCGACAACAGCAAGCTGCAAGCCGAAGGCAAGATTCAAGAGAAAAAAGGCGAAGCCCAGCAAGCTGTCGGCAAAGCCAAGGACGCGGTCAAAAAAGGCGTCGACAAGGCGTAATCCAGCCTTGAACGAAATACATGAACGGCCATCCAAGGATGGCCGTTTTTGTGTCAAAAGCCTGCAGCGACCCGACGAGGTTCGCCAAACAGGCTACCGTGATGTAAAAAACGGCCCCTGAGTCGCCACGACTTCAACCTGTATTGCGGCGAAAGGAGACGCGAATGATTTTTCCGGACATGAAAGGTCTGCCCCTGCACCGGGTGATGGTGCGCACGGTCACTGAATTCGTCGACGACGAGATGTCGACCTACGCCTCGGCACTGGCCTACCAGATGCTGTTCTCGCTGTTCCCGTTCATTCTGTTTCTGATCGCCTTGATCGGTTTCCTGCACCTGCCGGACTTCTTCTCCTGGCTGCGCCTGCAATCGGAACTGGTCTTGCCGCCGCAGGCACTGGAGCAGGTCAATCCGGTGATCGACCAGTTGCAGCAGTCCAAGGGGGGCCTGCTTTCCGTCGGTATCGTCATCGCCCTGTACACCGCCTCCGCGGGCGTGCGCTTGATGATGAGCGCAATGAACGCGGCGTACGACGTGGTCGAAGGCCGACCGGTCTGGAAGCGTTTCCCGCTGTCGATTTTCTACACCGTCGGCATTGCCGGCATGCTGCTGGTGGCCGCCGCGCTGATGGTGCTCGGGCCGCAGGTGATGGGCTGGATCGCGGCACAGGTGGGGCTGGAAGACTTCATCGTCACCGTATGGACGATCGCACGCTGGCCGGTGATCGTGATTCTGATGATGGTCGCCGTTGCATTGATCTACTACGTGATGCCCGACGTCAAACAGGAATTCCGTTTCATCACGCCCGGTTCGGTCCTGGCGGTGGTGGTGTGGATCATCGCCTCGTTGGGGTTCGCCTTCTACGTGAAAACCTTCGCCAACTACAACGCGATGTATGGCAGCATCGGGGCGATCATCGTGCTGTTGCTGTACTTCTACATTTCTGCTGCGGTGCTGTTGCTTGGCGCCGAGATGAATGCGGTGATCGAACACATGTCCAGCGAGGGCAAGGATGCGGGTGAGAAAGTCCCCGGCGAACTCGATGAGCATCCCAAACAACACGTCTCGGGCCTGGGCCGCGATCATTCGCTCAAGCCGGACACTGACGAAGTCTGATCATGATCCGTGAAATTCTGAAAATGGGCGACGAGCGCCTGCTGCGCATCGCCCCGCCAGTGCCGGCCGAGATGTTCGACAGCCCCGAGCTGTGGCAACTGATCGACGATATGTTCCAGACCATGGAAAGCGTCGGTGGCGTTGGCCTGGCCGCGCCGCAGATCGGTGTCGATCTGCAATTGGTGATCTTTGGTTTTGAACACAGCGAACGCTACCCGGACGCTGAAGCGGTGCCGCAGACGATCCTGATCAATCCACTGATCACACCGTTGAGTCCGCTGACGGAAGAGGGCTTTGAAGGCTGTCTGTCGGTGCCGGGGTTGCGCGGTGCGGTGGATCGTTATCAGCAGATTCGTTACGAAGGGTTTGATCCGAAGGGCGAGCCGATTGTGCGCACTGCGTCGGGTTTCCACGCACGGGTTGTGCAGCACGAATGCGATCACCTGATCGGCCGGTTGTACCCGTCGCGGATCACCGATTTCAGCAAGTTCGGTTTCACTGAAGTGATGTTCCCGGACCTTGATCCCACGGCCGACGATTGATCCAAGACCCAGTACATACTCCTGTGGGAGCGAGCCTGCTCGCGAATGCGCAATATCAGTGGCAGATTCTGTGACTGACACACCGCTTTCGCGAGCAGGCTCGCTCCCACATTGGTTTTTGCATGTCCCTCAGGATTGAGCAGTAATCAGCTCCATCGCAATCATCGGCTTGCTCCGCGCATACCGACTCAAGCGCTCTGCCATCGCTTGCGGCAGCGTCGGGTCGAACGTGAATCCGCGTCGCTCATAAAATCCACGCAAATCCGGATGACAGAACAGCCACACCGGCTCGCTCACATCCTGCACCGCCGCCGCAATCAACTGCGCGGCGAGCCCCTGATCCCGACAGCCCGGATCTACGAACAACCCGGTCAACCAATGCCCGCCCGCGACCGGCCGCAAGCACAGCGCGGCAACAATTTCTCCGCGTCGCGCGACCCACAGCTGCGCATCGCGAACAGCTTTCATCGACGATTGATGGCTGCGGTAAAACTTGTTCATCAACGGCCATAACGACTCGTCGAGCAGGCTGTATTGGGTGTCGGGCATGGGATCGGACTGTCGGCGCTGAAAGCGGCGATTATAAAAGAACGCGCGCAACAGGATAGGTGTATACCTGAGCCTACATCCCCTATGAGTGGAGTACGCATCATGTCCAAAGGTATGGATTCAAAGAAAGCCGCAAAGAAAAAACCGGCCAAGACCGCGATTGAAAAACGCGCAGAGAAGAAAGCCAAAAAGGTCGACATCTTCGGTCACTGATCACGCCTTTCCGGAGCCCGGTTCTCGGGCTCCTGCCTGAACCCGAAAATAATCTGCAAGATTGCACCGCGTCGTTGCACAGAAGGGCAAGAGTCCCGTTCCGAGCAATGCCATGCCCCATTACTTCGACGCCGCCCATCGTCAGCAGATCGAAACCCTGCGCCAACGCTTTACTGCCCGTACCGAGTGGCCGACCTGGTTGTTGCTGATCGGCGTCTATGGCGGCTGGTTTGCCATTGTTCTCAATAGTCATTGGCTGGGCCGTGCCTTGAGCACGCTGTTGCTGATCCCGTTGCTGGTGCTGTGGCTGTCGGTGCAACACGAGTTGCTGCACGGGCATCCGACGCGCTGGGTTCGCTTCAACAAGATCCTTGGCTACGCGCCTTTTGCCGTGTGGTATCCGTACACGCTGTATCGCGACAGCCATTTGCTGCATCACCGTGATGAGGATCTCACCGTGCCCGGCGTCGATCCGGAAAGCCGCTATCTGACCCGCGTTGGCTGGCAGGGCCGTTCGCTGTTCGAGCGCAGCTTGCATTGGTTGAACAAAACCGTGCTCGGACGCTTCCTGATTGGCGCCCCGCTGGCGCTGCTAGCGTTGGCCAAAGAACAGTTGCTGCGGCTGAAAAGCGGCGAGCGCCAGGCTTGGCTGATGTGGTTGACTCATGGTGCGTTTACATTATTGATGCTGTGGTTTGTCGCCCGTGTCAGCGTGCTGCCGGTCTGGCATTACGTGCTGCTGATCAGCGTACCGGCGCTGTCGATCGCGATGATCCGCTCCTACTATGAACACCGCCCGCATGCGCAGCCGGAGCAGCGCACCGTCTTGAACGAAGCGGGTTGGCCATGGCGCTGGTTGTTCCTGAATCTGAACTTTCATCTGGTGCATCACGACTTGCCGAAGCTGGCGTGGTACGACTTGCCCAGGGTTTACCGGATGCATCGCGAGCAATGGATCGCGCGCAGTGGCGGGTTTCTCGTTAAGGGGTATGGCGAGTTCTGGCGGAGTAATGGCTTCAAGCCAATCGACAGTCCCGAGCATCCCTTCCACTGACCCAAGACCACCGCAAAACCCTGTGGGAGCGAGCCTGCTCGCGAAGGCGTCGTGTCAGTTGATAGGTCTGTTGTCTGACCCAGCGCTTTCGCGAGCAGGCTCACTCCCACATTGGCTATTTGTAACTCGGAAAATATGTGTATGGCTCAACACCACACCGAACTGCTGATGTACGTCGCCCCCGAGTCAATCCGCGTGGCCAATGAGCGCTGGATTGCGCGCATTCTTGAGCTGCTTGGCCACACTCGCTTGAGTGCTGAAGGCCTGTCGCTGCCAGAACTCTGGCTATCCCCCGATCTACTGCTCACACAAACCTGCGGCTACCCGCTGATGACCGCGTTGCGCGGCCAGGTGCGTATCGTCGGCCGTCCGCGCTACGAACTCCCCGATGCCAGCGCCGGCTACCATTGCAGCCTGATCCTCAGCCGCGCTGATGACTCACGCAAAAACTTGGCGGACTTTCAAAACAGTCGAGGGGTGATCAACAGCGAAGATTCCAACAGTGGCATGAACCTGCTGCGTCAGCGTCTGGCGTCGTTGCAGCAAAACGGGCAGTTCTTCGCCTCGGTCGGCATCAGCGGCGGCCATCGCGAGAGCCTGCGCTGGCTGCGCGAAAACCGCGCCGATCTGGCCGCCATCGACAGCGTTACCTACGCCTATCTCGCCCGGTATGTGCCTGAAGAAGTCAGCGCCTTGCGGGTGATCGCGCGCAGCGCCCTGAGCCCGACCCTGCCGTTCATTACCGTTGCCAGCGCCACGGACGAGCAGATCGAAACACTTCGGCACGTGATGAACCAGACCTTGCGCGAACAGCCCGACGTCTCGCAGACACTGGGCTTGCCGGAAGTACTTCCGGCGAACACCAGCGATTACCAGATTCTCCTCGACTATCAACAGCAGGCCGATCGCTTGGGCTATGGCCGTCTTCGCTAATGCATTTAGAGAATATAAGAATTCGTTTTAAGTATTTTTAACGAATAAGGCGCCTTGCTACGATCGCGCCACCGGAACACCGGACATTCAGCGACCCCTCATCAAGGAGCCCCTATGTCCGGCGCCGACCTTTCCCATCGTCACACCGTGGACGGCCTGTTTCGCGCCCACTATGGTTGGCTCTGTGCTTATCTGCGCCGTCATCTGCATGACGCGGCCAGCAGCGAAGACATCGCCGCCGAAACCTTCGCCCAATTGCTCGAAGCCCCAGCGCTGAGGGCCATTCGTGAACCTCGCGCCCTGCTGACGACTATCGCCCAACGCCTGCTTTATCAGCGCTGGCGACGCGGTGATCTGGAGCGTCACCATCGCCAGCACATCGATGTCGATTACGCCGCTTCGCCTGAAGACCTCGTAACGCTGTCGCAAACCCTCAACCGCATCGATCACAGCTTGCAGCGCTTGCCCGGCAAAGTCCGCGCGACGTTTCTGCTCGCCCGCATCGACGGCCTGACCTACCCGCAAATCGCCACCGAACTGGGTATCTCCCAGCGTTCGGTCAGCGTGTACATGAGCCGTTCCCAAGCGCTGTGCGATCGCCACAGCGCCAACCAATTCCTGCAAAACAAGAGGTCTGCATGAGATCGATCAAAACCCTGCTCGGCACTTCGCTGCTGGCGTTGAGCCTCAGTGTTGGTGCTGTTTCGGCTACGGAGAAAACCGCGCCGATCCACTTCGGCGACATCACCTGGGAGAGCGGCAGTTTCATCACCGAAGTGCTGCGCCTGATCGTTGAAAAAGGCTATGGCTACCCGACCGACACGTTGCCCGGCAGTACGGTCAGCCTTGAGGCCGCACTGGCGAAAAACGATATTCAGGTGATCGGCGAAGAATGGGCCGGGCGCAGTCCGGCGTGGGTCAAGGCGGCCGCCGAAGGCAAGGTGTTCGGTTTGGGCGATACGGTCAAAGGCGCCACCGAAGGCTGGTGGGTACCTGAGTATGTGATTAAGGGCGACCCTGAACGCGGGATCAAAGCGTTGGCGCCGGAGTTGAAGTCGGTGGCGGACCTGCCGCGCTACAAAGACGTGTTCCGCGACCCGGAAGATCCGTCTCGCGGGCGCTTCCTCAATAGCCCGACCGGCTGGACCTCGGAGATCGTCAACAGCCAGAAGCTCAAGGCTTATGCGCTAAATGACAGCTTCGTCAACTTCCGCACCGGTTCCGGCGCGGCGCTGGATGCCGAGGTGGCATCGTCAATCAAACGGGGCAAACCGGTGTTGTTCTACTACTGGTCACCGACGCCGCTGCTTGGCCGATTCAAACTGGTCAAACTGGAAGAACCGCCGTTCGATGCTGAGGCCTGGAAGACCCTGGCCGATGCTAACAACCCGAACCCCAAGGGCACGCGGTCGATGCCGGCGAGCCTGGCGATTGGTGTCTCGGCACCGTTCAAGACGCAGTATCCGGAGCTGGTGACGTTCTTTGAAAAGGTCGATTTGCCGATTGATCTGTTGAACCAGACCTTGGCCGGGATGAGTGAAAAACGTTTGCAGCCGAGGTTGGTGGCGGAGGCGTTCTTGCGTGATCAGCCGCAGGTCTGGAAGCCTTGGGTGCCTGCTGAGGTGGCGACCAAAGTGGCTGGAAGTCTGTAAGTCATTTCTGTTGTTTTTGTAGTGCTTCCTATGGCGCCTTCGCGAGCAGGCTCGCTCCCACATTGGAATGCGTTTCTCCTGTGGGAGCGAACTTGCTCGCGAAAACGTCCGCCCCGGCAACAATTCTCCCCGCGCTGAACCGTTTCTTGTGCAAAAAGTGCCAGATACTGGCCGACTAGTGGCCTTGCGCAGGTCTTTGCACTGGCTATGCTTCTCGTAACTAACTATGTCGACCGTCATGTCAAAACATGGCTGATCCACAGGGTTAGTCCGTGAATTCATGCTGCCAGAGTGCGCAACCCGAGGCACCGACACTGAACCAACAAGGAGCGTCGCTTACATGGAAGTTCTTCAACGCGTTAGGGCTGGCCCGCGTGCGGGCTATCAAGAGAAGGATGTCTTGATTAGAGCGCCGCTGCATGGACGCTCCGATTGATCATCATTTATCACCTGACAACTTCCTCCCGTGGAGGAATGCGTGTGCCTGTTCTGTGGAACGTAGTGGTGGATCGTGAAAGAACTGAACTTTCATCAAATCAAAAGTCCGCGCGGAAGGTGATACAACCATGTTCAACCTACATCACAAGGCTGACCTGCAGCAGATCGAGCGATTCAGCTGCGCCTTGACCGAGGCCAACGCCAAGCTGGAAGCGATCAGCCGTTCGATGGCAATGATCGAGTTCACCCCTGAGGGCATCGTTCTGGATGCCAATGAAAACTTCTGCAAGACCATGGGCTACAGCGCCGATGAAGTGCGTGGCAAACATCATCGGGTGTTTTGTGAAGAGGCTTTCTATCGCAGCGAGGAGTACGCCAAATTGTGGCGTGACCTGGCGCGCGGTGAGCCGATCAGCGGGACTTTCCTGCGCTTGAACAAGGCCGGCAGGGAAGTCTGGCTCGAAGCCAGTTACATGCCGGTATATGGCCCGGACAAGCAAGTCCAGAGCGTGATCAAAGTGGCTGCCGACATCACCGCTCGGGTGAATAAAGAACACGAAGAAGAAAGCATGCTGGCGGCAATCAGTCGCTCCATGGCGGTGATCGAGTTCACCCCGGAAGGCAATGTCATCACCGCCAACGACAACTTCCTCAAGACCATGCAGTACTCGCTCAACGAAATCGTCGGCCATCATCACAGCCTGTTCTGCCATCGCGCCGAAGCCGAGTCCTCGCAATACAAGGCATTCTGGGCCTCGCTCAATCGCGGCGAATATCACTCGCATCGTTTCGAACGCAAGAACAAGTCGGGGCAGATGGTTTACCTCGAAGCGTCGTACAACCCGTTGTTCGACGCCAAGGGCCGCCTGTACAAAGTGGTCAAGTTCGCCAGCGACATCACCCATCAAATGACCACGTTGCAGAACGCTGCGGAATCGGCCCATAGCACTTCGGTACAAAACGACGCCTGCGCGCAAAAAGGCTCACAGGTCGTGCAGCAAACCGTGCAGATCATTCAGGACATTTCCCGCGACCTCAACGAAGCCGCGGCGAGTATCGATGCGGTGAGCAAACAGTCGGACATCATCGGCACCATCGTGCAGACCATTCGTGGCATTGCCGATCAGACCAACTTGCTGGCGCTCAACGCTGCGATCGAAGCGGCGCGGGCCGGGGAGCATGGGCGCGGTTTTGCGGTGGTTGCGGATGAGGTACGTAGCCTAGCGGCGCGGACCAGTCAGGCGACGCTGGAAATTGTCGACGTGGTGCGCAAGAACCATGACCTGTCGCTGAGTGCGGTGTCGAGCATGCAGTCGAGCTTAAGTCGCACCGGGCTCGGGGTTGAGCTGGCGAATGAAGCGGGGGAGGTGATTCTGGAGATTCAGCAGGGATCGCGGCATGTGGTGGATGCAATCAGCCAGTTCAATGAAACCCTGCAACTGAACTGATTTCTTCAGCTGGATACAATCAATGTGGGAGCGAGCTTGCTCGCGAAAGCAGTGTGTCAGTCGGTGGAAGTTTCACTGATACACCGCCTTCGCGAGCAAGCTCGCTCCCACATTTGATTTCAGGCGACCTGGAAATCACAGCGCAGCGAGAAACTTGTCCGCTTGCTTGTCGCTGTCCTTCACGTCGTTGTCTTTCTCTACCTGCGCCATCTTCATCTCGTCCTTCACACGCTCACCGATCTGTTTTTCGATCGCCAGTTGCTTCTCCGGTGGCATGGTCTTGATGTCCTCCTCGGTGATACCCAGCTCATCAAGGATCTTGTCGCGCAGACGCTGCTCCGGCGTCTTGCTCATGTAGTCCTTGAATTCGTCGGTCGCACTTTTACCGGCGACAGTGGTGGCATCGGTGGCTTGCAGGTTGACGCGGGTCTTGGCGAACGCTTCGTCGACGTTGTCGCTGATGCGCGTGGCTTCGCTGACTTGCTGGGTAGCGATCTGCGTGGCCGAGTCCTGCACCTTGGCAGTGGCTTCGGCGGTTTGCGCCTGGGTCTGGTTTTGCAGGGTTTGCAGCATGGCGC
This sequence comes from Pseudomonas sp. SDT291_1_S447, assembly GCF_054070155.1. NCBI lineage: Bacteria > Pseudomonadati > Pseudomonadota > Gammaproteobacteria > Pseudomonadales > Pseudomonadaceae > Pseudomonas > Pseudomonas sp. SDT291_1_S447. The sequence goes on along the minus strand of NZ_JBSVXS010000025.1, from coordinate 6,759 downwards.
CGTGCAGACCACCTTGCAGACCGGCTGCGGCGATGGACGTCGCATCGTCATTCAGCGCTTTGGGCAGATGAATGATTTGCTGTTGCTTGGCACTGATCAACATGATGTGTGGACCTGTAGGTAATTGCTGACTGGCGTATCGGAGCAATTACCGTGCCTTCTGAATAAATCCTTTTATTTCAGAAGGTTGATCGTCGGTCAGGCGTTCGCGGCGGTCATCCTTTGCCGATAAGCGGCAGAGGATGACCGTTGCCAGCTTCAGCGATGGGCAATGTTCTCCAGTGCCAGATTGCGTGTGCGCGGGCCGAACCAGCCGATGGTCAGCATCACGATCAGCATACTGCTGACGATGAACGCCAACACTCCGGGTGTGCCGAAGTTGTCGAGAAACAGACCGATCAACAGGCTGCTGAACACCGTCGACAAGCGACTGAACGAGTAACAGAAACCGACGGCGCGGGCGCGGATGTTGGTCGGGAACAGTTCGCTCTGGTACGAGTGATAACTGAAGCTCAACCAGGCGTTGCAGAAGGTGATCATCACCCCGCAGAAGATCAGCCCGAACGCGCTGGTCTGCAAGGCGAACAAGGTGCCGAAGGTCATCGCGCCGAGGGCCGAGCCGACGATTTGCCATTTGTTCTCGAAACGGTTGGCGAACTTCACGAACAGCAACGGCCCGAGCGGGTAGGCGAGGGTGATGATGAAGGCGTACATCAAACTGTGGGTGACGCTGACGCCCTGGCCGGACAGCAACGCCGGCAACCAGTTGCCGAAACCGAAGAAACCGATCGCCTGGAAAATGTGGAAGACAATCAGCATCAACGCGCGACGACGATACGGCGGTTGCCAGATATCGGCGAAACGACCCTTGCCTTCGACGTCGACCGGAACGGCTTCGGGGGCGTCCAGCGGTTTACCGTGATCCCTCTCGCAACGAGCCTCGATAGTGTCGAGAATTCGGTTGGCCTCATCAAAGCGGCCATGCTGCGCGAGCCAGCGTGGCGATTCCGGCAGACGCTTGCGCAGCCACCAGATAAACAGTGCAAACACTGCGCTCGCCAACACCACCCAGCGCCAGCCGCTGATGCCGAACGGCGCTTGTGGCACCAGCCACCACGACATCAGCGCCACTGCCGGCACCGAGAGGAACTGTATGAAAAACGCGAAGGCAAAGGCCGAGCTGCGCATGCGTTTGGGCACCAGTTCCGAGAGGTAGGCGTCGATGGTCACCAGTTCGATACCCAGACCGATGCCGACCAGAAAACGCATGCAGATGATGCCCAGCGCTGAACTCTGAATCCCCATCAACACCGTCGCCAGCGTGTACCAGACCAGCGCGAAGGTGAAGATCGCGCGACGCCCGAAGCGATCCGCCAACGGGCTGAGCAGGCTGGCGCCGAGGAACAGGCCGAGGAACGTCGCCGAAGCAAACGCCGCTTGATCGGAGAAACCGAACACGCCCTGATTACCGGTGGCAAAAATGCCATCGCGGATCAGCCCGGGGCTGATGTACGCAGTCTGGAACAGATCGTAGAGTTCGAAAAAACCACCGATCGACAGCAGCGCCACCAAGCGCCAGATCGTCGCGACCGCCGGAAGGCGATCGATGCGGGCGGACACTTGGGCGGCGCGGAACGGGTCGATGCCGTTGCTTGTCGCGGCGGCGGGGGCGTGTGCAGTCATGGGCTGATCCATTTTTTATTGATGGAAAAGCTTAGCCTGCTATCGGAGTTGGCGGATTGTGAATATCGGCGGATTAAACAGACAAACCGCTGAATTCTTGCAATATCTGCTTACGAATTAACGATTTATGCCGCAGCGGCTGAATCTGGCAGCGCCGAGGCCGGCAAGCCGAAGATCCGGTCGAACAGCCAGTTGAAGGCGAACGTGTAGCACGGGATGAAAATGATCAACGCCAGATCGAGTAGAAACGCCTGCACCAGACTGATGTTCATCCACCACGCGATCAACGGAATCAGGAACACGATCAGCGTCAGTTGAAAGCCGACGGCGTGAGCAATGCGTCGTTTCACCGTGCGTGTGCGCGATACCTGGCGGCTTTCCCAGTGTTCGAACATCGTGGTGTAGATGAAATTCCAGGTCACGGCGATGGTGGTGATGATCACCGCCAGCGGCCCGGTGCTGCCCGGTGAGGTGCCGGACAACAGCGCCAGACCGAGGGCGGAGAAGGTCATGCCGATCACTTCGTAGAGCGATACATAGACCAGTTTGCGTTTAACGCCTTGCATGGGGATTTGCCTCTTTCTTGCCGTTTGTTGGCCAGTGGGACTGGCGAAGGCGGCGAAAGATAGCTTCAATAGGGCTGACAGAAAAAGTCAGCTACTTTCAGTTCTATTGATAGGTGTTCAGGGTGAATTTCAACAGCGATAGCATCGAGCTGTTTCTTGCCGTGATCGAACGCGGCTCGTTTTCAGCGGCGGCGCGTGCGTTAGGTCGGGTGCCTTCCGCCGTCAGCATGAGTATTGGCAATCTTGAAGCGGAGCTGGGTTATCTGCTCTTCGACCGCAGCCATCGCGAACCTCAACCCACGGCAATGGCGCTGTCGCTAGTGCCGCATGCGCGGCTGATTGCCGAGCAGCTCAAGCAGTTGCAAGTGCATGCCGTGGAATTGTCGTTGGGGTTGGAGAGCAAGTTGTCGATCGGCGTGGTTGCGGACATCGACCGGCGCGGTTTGCTGGCGGCGATCAAGCTGATCGCCGAGCGTCATCCGCTGCTCGATATCGAAGTGCTGACCGCGCCGCAGGATGATGTGCTGGCGATGCTGCACAGCGGCCGGGTCAGCGTGTGCCTGGCGTTCGCCGGATTGAGCATGAACGTGCTGGAGCGTTTTCAGTTTGTCGGCAGCGAACGGATGATCGCTACGCTGGCGGCGGACAGCCCGTTGTTACGGGGGCAGCAGGACCTGTTTCTGGAAGATCTGGTGCATGTGCGGCAGATCATCGTCGCAAGCCGGGACTTGCCGATCAGTGAGACGCGGCCGTTGGTGGCGGAGTCGTATTGGCGCACCGACAGTCTTGAGACGGCGATGGAAATGGTTGAGGCAGGATTGGGCTGGGGCAATTTTCCGCTGTCGGTGGTGCAGTCGCGGATCGAGTCCGGGCGGCTGAAGCGCCTGAACTTCCGCAACATCGAAAACGGTCTGGTGATGCCGGTGCACGCGGTGTGGCTCAAGAGCCAACCACTACAGAAAGGCGCGCTGGCCCTCGTCGACCTGCTCAGCCATTGAACATTGCGCAGATCCAACTGTGGGAGCGAGCTTGCTCGCGAAAGCGGTGGATCAGCCAACAAAGATGTCGACTGAAATGACGCCTTCGCGAGCAAGCTCGCTCCCACAGGGATTGTGGTCGAACCCTGGATTTGTGAACACCACAAAAACCTGAGGGAGGTCAGGTACTTTCGCGGATCTTCAGTTCAAAGCCCATATCTTCAACCGGGCGCGCTACGCTGTTACCCGCCATCAACGTCAGCATCTGCTCCGCCGCGCGCCGGCCAATCGCTTCACGCGGGGTGTTGATGCTGCTCAGGCGCGGCACCATGTGTTCGGACATCGGCAAGTCGTTGAAACCGAGAATCGCCACCTGCTCGGGAATCCTGATGCCGTGGCGCAGTGCTTCCAGCAACGCTCCCTGCGCCAGGTCGTCGTTACCAAAGAAGATTGCATCAACATCCGGATGCGCCGCGAGCAATTGCATAAACAGTTCCCCGCCCAAGCCCACCGATGAAGAACGCGGCGTCAGTACTTCCAGATCCGGGTCATAACGCCCGGCCTTCTGCAGCGCTTTGCGAAAACCTTCGCCACGCAACAAGGTGCGCTGATCGAGTTGCGCGCCAATGTAAGCCAGACGCTTGCGTCCACGTGAGAGTAAATGCTCGGCCGCCGTTTCACCGGCACTCAGTTGCGAAAACCCCACGCAGTTCACTCCGGCGGCGCTGTCCAGCTCCATCATGTACACGCAGGGAATGTTGCTCGCCTCGATCATCCGCCGCGAACTTTCCGTGCGATCAAACCCGGTCAGCAAGAAACCACGTGGCTGATAGGCCATGTAGTTGCGCAGCAGGTTTTCTTCTTCATCGCGCGAGTAGTGGAAGTTGCCGATCAGCACTTCGAAGCCTTTGGGCGTGAGCACCCGATGAATGGCTTCCAGCGTATCGATGAACAGCAAGTTGGATAACGAAGGCACCAGAACCACCACCGAATGGCTCTGCGCCGAGGCCAACGCGCGGGCAGCAGGGTTCACGACATAGTTGAGCTCGAGCGCGGCTTTCTGCACTTTTTCCACCAGTTCGGTGGCGACCGTGCTGACCCCACGCAAGGCGCGGGAGGCGGTAATCGGGCTGACACCGGCCAGGCGGGCAACTTCATTGAGGGTGGGACGGCCGGTGGTGCGAGTGTTTTTATCGTTTTTAGGGGAGGTCATCGGGCGGCTTGCCAAACAAAAATCAAGGCACTAAGGTAGCGCTGTCCTGATGCAGCTGTAAATGCGTAAGCGAGGTCCTGCCTGATCTTCGCTTTTTGGTGTTGGGAACAAACCTGCTGCAACCCAAAAAAACGACAAGAAGGCGTCGGCAACTTCTGCCTGTGCACTAGAGTCATAGCTAGCAAAGGTAGCGCTGTCTGCGCGCTGAGGTGTTATATGAGTCATCCCATCACCGCCCTGGTCATCATGGGCGTTGCCGGTTGCGGCAAGACGTGCGTCAGCGAGGCCCTGTGCCAATTGAGCGGCGCCACTGCCATTGAAGGCGATACTTTCCATCCGGCCGCGAACATCGAAAAGATGAGCGCGGGGATCCCCCTGAACGACGACGACCGTGCCGGCTGGCTCGACAGCCTGTGCGATGAACTGCGTCGCGTCGATGCGCTGGGCAAACGCCCGGTGCTGACCTGCTCGGCCCTTAAACACAGTTATCGCGAAGTGTTGCGCAGTGCCTTGCCGGGCCTGGGCTTCGTGTTTCTTGAATTGACCCCTGAAGTTGCCGCTGAGCGTGTGTCCCATCGTCCGGGCCACTTCATGCCGGCCACGCTGATCGAAAGCCAGTTCGCCACCCTCGAGTCGCCCAAGGGCGAGCCGTTGACCTTGGCACTGAACGCTTCGATCCACAGCGTTGAAGAACTGGCGTCCCAGGCTCATGTCTGGTGGCAGGCCCACGGTCTGAAGCAGGCGGTATGAGTGTGTTGAAAGAGATAGCGCTGTCCTCCCGACTTCTGTTTAACCCGCTTTAATAACAACAACAATCCAGGAGACACCCCCAATGTTTGGCATGTCCCATGAGACGTTCCTGCTGCTCGATGCAGTGGTCACGGTAATCGGCCTGATTATCCTGATCACCAAATTCAAGATTCACCCGTTCATTTCCCTGACCATCGCCGCAGCGTTCCTCGGCCTGACGTCGGGCATGCCGATCGGCACCATCATCAAGGCGTTCCAGGACGGCTTCGGTGGCGTGCTCGGTTTCGTCGGCATCATCCTCGCGCTGGGCACCATGCTCGGCAAAATGATGGCCGAGTCGGGCGGGGCGGATCAGATCGCCCAGACCCTGATCCGCGCATTCGGTAAGGATAAAGTCCAGTGGGCGATGATGTTTGCCGCGTTCCTGGTGGGCATTCCGCTGTTCTTCGAAATCGGCTTCGTATTGCTGATTCCGCTGGTGTTCATCGTTGCGCGTCGCACCGGCGTGTCGATCATCAAGATCGGTATCCCGCTGCTCGCCGGCCTGTCCGCCGTGCACGGTCTGGTGCCACCGCACCCGGGCCCGCTGCTGGCTATCGGCGTGTTCGGCGCTGACATCGGCAAGACCATTCTTTATGGTCTGATCGTTGCGCTGCCGACCGCGATCATTGCCGGTCCGATCTTTGGTACGTTCATCGCCAAGCACATTCCGGGTCACCCGAATCAGGAACTGGTCGATCAACTGGCCCGCGAAAATGACGACTCGACTACGCTGCCGAGCTTCAGCATCACCCTGATCACCGTGCTGCTGCCGGTGTTCCTGATGCTGCTGAAAACCTTCGCTGACGTGGCGCTGCCGGACGGTCACTTCTTCCGTATCTGGATGGACATGATCGGTCACCCGATCTCGGCACTGCTGCTGGCGTTGCTGCTGTCGCTGTACACCTTCGGGCACAAGCAGGGCATCGGTTCCCAGCAAATGCTCAAGTGGCTCGACGCAAGCCTGGCGCCAACCGCGGCGATCATCCTGATCATCGGTGCTGGTGGTGGCTTCAAGCAGATGCTGGTGACCAGCGGCGTGGGCGACGTGATCGGCCACATGGCGGTCAGCGCGCAGATTTCGCCGATCCTGTTGGCGTGGCTGGTGGCGGCGGTGATCCGTATCGCGACCGGTTCGGCAACTGTGGCGACCATCACCGGCGCGGGCATTGTTGTGCCGGTGGTGGGGATGATTCCGGGCGTTAACCGTGAGCTGCTGGTACTCGCTACTGGCGCTGGTTCGTTGATTCTGTCGCACGTGAACGACGCCGGTTTCTGGCTGGTGAAGCAATACTTCAACATGACCGTGGCTGAGACGTTCAAGACCTGGACGGCGATGGAAACCATCCTCTCCATCGTCGCGTTGGGCTTTATCCTGCTGTTGTCGCTGTTCGTTTAAGCGCTTCTTGCAGACACAAAAAAACCGCAGCGATGCGGTTTTTTTGTGGGTGAAATTTCGAGGCCGGGCACATTCCCTTGTAGGAGTGAGCCTGCTCGCGATAGCGGTGTGTCAGTGCCATTTACGGTGACT